>NZ_JBYSZM010000028.1:17928-94505 GCF_058787155.1 Sphingobium sp. FW305-3-2-15-F-TSA7
ATTCCGGCGAGAGCCGGAATGACGTGCCGGGTCATGCGCTTAGGACACACATCGCATCGCTATCCCGCCCCCAAGCTTTTCACCCATTGCTTTCCGAGCCATATTTCCGCAAGGAACGCCGCTCTTTCCACCATTCGGACTCGACGATCATGGCCGCCAAATGGGCCCCTGAAAGCTGGACGAAATACGAGGCGCGCCAGCTGCCAAACTATCCCGACGCAGCGGCGCTTGCCGACGCGACGAAGACGCTTGGCAGCTTCCCTCCGCTCGTCTTTGCGGGCGAGGCGCGCAACCTGACGGCCGAGCTGGCCAAGGTCGCCGAAGGCAAGGCGTTCCTGCTCCAGGGCGGCGACTGCGCCGAGAGCTTCGCCGAATTCCAGGCGAACAACATCCGCGACACGTTCCGCGTGATCCTGCAGATGGCCGTCGTCCTCACCTATGCATCCAAGCTGCCGGTGGTGAAGGTCGGCCGCATGGCCGGCCAGTTCGCCAAGCCGCGCTCGGCCGATCTTGAGGATATCGGCGGCGTCTCGCTGCCCAGCTATCGCGGCGATATCGTCAACGACATCGCGTTCGAGGCGGCGGGCCGCGTGCCCGATCCGCAACGCATGGTGCGCGCCTATAGCCAGTCGGCGGCGACGCTCAACCTGCTGCGCGCCTTTGCGCAGGGCGGCTATGCCAATCTCCATCAGGTCCATCGCTGGACGCATGATTTCATGGGCCGCAGCCCCTGGGCCAAGAAGTTCGGCGACGTCGCGGATCGGATCGGCGAAGCGCTCGACTTCATGGAAGCGTGCGGCATCAGCCCCGAGACGGTGCCGCAGCTGGCCGGCACCCAATTCTACACCAGCCACGAAGCGCTGCTGCTGCAATATGAGCAGGCGCTGACCCGGCAGGATTCGCTGACCGGCGATTGGTACGATACCAGCGCGCACATGCTGTGGATCGGCGATCGCACCCGCTTCGAGGGCAGCGCGCATGTCGAATTCCTCCGCGGCATCGGCAATCCGATCGGCATGAAGTGCGGCCCGAGCCTCGAGCCCGACGCGCTGCTCAACCTGCTCGACACGCTCAACCCGGCACGCCAGCCCGGCCGCATCACGCTGATCACGCGTTATGGCCATGACAAGATCGAGGCCGGCCTGCCCAAGCTGGTCCGCGCGGTGATGCGCGAAGGCCATCCGGTGGTGTGGAGCTGCGACCCGATGCACGGCAATGTCGTCAAGGCCGCCAATGGTTACAAGACGCGCCCGTTCGAGCGCATCCTGGCCGAGGTCCGCGGCTTCTTTGCGGTGCACCGCGCCGAGGGCAGCTTCGCGGGCGGCATCCATGCCGAGATGACCGGGCAGAACGTCACCGAATGCACCGGCGGTGCCGTCGACGTGACCGAGCAGAGCCTGGCCGATCGCTACCACACCCATTGCGACCCGCGCCTGAACGCAAGCCAGTCGCTGGAGATGGCGTTCCTGCTGGCCGAGATGCTCAACCAGGAATTGAAAGAGCGTCGCAAGGCTGCGGCCTAAGCACCTGACGATGATTGTGCAAGCGCGCCTCGCAGACCGATAGGTCTGCGGGGTGGAGCTCTGTCGCGCGCTTCGTTATGATCGATCCGGGCGCGTTATGATGCCCGGGAAAGGACCGTCATGCCCCAGTTCCATCGCCATACCGAAACCATCGTCAAATCCGGCATCAGCTTCGGCTCGGCACTCGCCATCGCGATCTCGTGGAGCGTCAACAAGTCGATCATCTGGGCAATCATCCACGGCTTCTTCTCGTGGCTCTACGTGATCTGGTATGCCGTGATGCGTTGATCTATTCCGCTATCGGGACTCAGTCCCGATAGCGGAGCGCCTCTACCAGCAGGGCGAAGGCCGGTGAGAGCTGCCGCCGGCTCGGATAATAGAGATGATAGCCCGGAAAGGGCGGACACCAGTCGGCCAGCACATGCACCAGCCGCCCCCGGGCCACATCCTCATGGATGTGATCGTCGGGCATGAAGGCAATGCCGAAGCCCGCCCTGGCGGCATTCAGGATCATCTTCGCGTCGTTTAACACGAGTTGGCCGTCGACCCGCACTCTCAATTCGCGACCATTCCTCTCGAACTCCCACGCATAAAGCCCACCAAAGGTGCGCAAGCGCAGATTGATGCATTGATGGTCGGCCAGGTCCTGCGGCGTTCGAGGCCTGGGCCGCTCCGCAAAATAGGATGGCGCCGCGACGGCCGCCATGCGCAGATCGGGCCCGATGCGGACCGCGATCATGTCCTTCGCGACCTGCTCGCCCAGCCTGACCCCGGCATCGAAGCGCTCGCTGACGATATTGGTCAGGCTGGAATCCACGCTGAGTTCGACATGGATATCGGGATAATCGGGCAAGAGTTTCCCGATCACCGGCCAGAGCACGGTGTTGGCCGCATGTTCGGGGGTGGTGATGCGGATCGTTCCCGCCGGCTTGTCGCGCAACGCGGACAGCGCGGCCAGTTCCGCGTCGATCTCGTCCAGCGCCGGACGGAGCGTGCGCAACAGCCGTTCGCCCGCATCAGTGGGAACGACGCTGCGCGTCGTCCGCGTCAGCAGGCGGACGTCCAGCCGTGCTTCAAGCCGGCGAACGGTGTGGCTGAGTGCCGATTGCGAGGTGCCGAGCTTTGCGGCGGCGCGCGTGAAGCTGCGTTCCTCCGCCACGGTCATGAAGGCGTTGAGATCGACCAGCTCCTCACGACGCATTCATGAATCTCCGATATGACTTCATGCCAATTCTAGCGTCTTATCGGGGGCAATGGCAGCGACTATTTCCATGATATGCGGCATCGGTGCCGAACGATCCAATATGGAGACGATCATGCAGACGCGCAGACTTGGAAAGAACGGACCCGAGGTTTCGGCGATCGGCCTGGGATGCATGGGGCTGAGCTATGCCTATGGTCCGGCGACCGACCGGCAGGATGCGATCGCGCTGCTACGGGACGCGTTCGAGCGCGGCGTGACATTCTTTGACACCGCCGAAGCCTATGGTCCCTTCGCCAATGAGGATCTGCTGGGCGAAGCGCTGGCCCCGATGCGCGACCAGGTCGTGATCGCCACCAAGTTCGGCTTTGCGAGGGGTGTCGTCACCGACGGCCTGGACAGCCGGCCGGAGAATATCCGCCAAGTCACCGAGGCCGCGCTGAGGCGGCTGCGCACCGACCGGATCGACCTGCTCTACCAGCATCGCGTCGATCCCGACGTGCCGATGGAGGATGTCGCCGGCACCGTGAAGACGCTGATCGATGAAGGCAAGGTCGGATATTTCGGCCTGTCCGAGGCCGGTGCGGAGTCGATCCGGCGCGCCCATGCAATCCAGCCCGTCGCGGCGCTGCAGAGCGAATATTCGATGTGGTGGCGAGAATCCGAGCAAGAAATATTGCCGCTTTGCGAAGAACTGGGCATCTGCTTCGTGCCGTTCAGCCCACTCGGCAGGGGTTTTCTTACCGGCACGATCGACGCAAGCACGCAGTTCGACAGCGACGATTTCCGCAATATCGTGCCGCGCTTCACGACGGAAGCCCGGACAGCCAATCAGGCGCTGGTCGAACGGCTGGGCGAGATCGCGAAAGCGAAGCAGGCGACATCCGCGCAGATCGCGCTCGCCTGGCTGCTCGCGCAAAAGCCCTGGATCGTGCCGATCCCGGGCACGACCAAACTCCATCGGCTGGAGGAGAATATCGGCGCCGCATCGGTCGTGCTGACGCCCGAAGATCTGCACGAGATTCGCGATGTACTCGCCGCGATCGATGTGCAGGGCGATCGATACCCTTCGCATCTGCAAGCCCGGGTCGGCCGCTGACAGCGCCCACCTCGCCGAATGGATGGATCGCGGGGTCGACGCACATGCAATTCATATCGCCAACGGATCAAAAAACCGACCTCCTGCGTCTAGCACATGAACACCTTCGGAAGGCAGCACCGCATGACATCGGATGACTATGTCGGCTTCTCACGCAGAGCGGTGCTTGGCGGCAGTGCTGCCGCCTGCGCGGCCCCTGCCATTCCGGTATCCGCCGCACGGCCTGATGCACGCCGGCCAGCCAGCGCCACCTTGCCCGTGACCTTCAAGGTCAATGGCAAGGAGATGCATCTCAATCTCGATCCGCGCACCACCCTGCTCGACGCGCTGCGCGAACATCTGCGGCTGACGGGTACAAAAAAGGGCTGTGATCATGGCCAGTGCGGCGCGTGCACCATCATCGTCGACGGGCGGCGGATCAACAGCTGCCTGACGCTGGCCGTGATGCACGAAGGCAGTGAGGTCACCACGGTCGAGGGGCTGGGCACGCCCGAGCGGCTGCACCCGATGCAGCGCGCCTTCGTCGTCCATGACGGCTATCAATGCGGCTATTGCACGCCCGGGCAGATCTGCTCGGCGGTAGCCATGCTCGACGAGATCGAGGCGGGCATTCCCAGCCATGTCACGGCCGATCTGAACAAGGTTTCTTATTCCGACGCGGAAGTGCGAGAGCGGATGAGCGGCAATATCTGCCGCTGCGCCGCCTATTCGAACATCGTCGCCGCGATCCGCGACGTGGCGGGAGAAAAGGCATGAGGCCCTTCACCTATGAGCGCGCGACGAGCGCGGCGGCGGCGGCACGTGCGGCCGCCCAGCATCAGGGCGCACGCTTCATCGCGGGCGGCACCAATCTGCTGGACCTGATGAAACTGCAGATCGAGACGCCGACGCATCTGATCGACGTCAATCCACTGGGCCTCGATACGGTCAGCGAGACCGATCAGGGCGGGCTGCGCATCGGCGCGCTCGTCCGCAACACCGATCTGGCGGCGCATAAGCGCGTGCGCCGCGATTATCCGGTACTCAGCCGCGCGCTGCTCGCCGGTGCCTCGGCACAGCTGCGCAACAAGGCGACGACGGCCGGCAATCTCCTCCAGCGCACGCGCTGCCCCTATTTCTACGACACCAGCAAACCCTGCAACAAACGCAAGCCCGGCAGCGGCTGTGCCGCGATCAAGGGGTTCAACCGCAATCTGGCGATATTGGGCACGAGCGATGCCTGTATCGCGACGCATCCGTCGGACATGGCGGTGGCGATGCGGCTGCTCGATGCGATGGTCGAGACCGTTGCCCCCGACGGCACCACGCGCGCCATCCCGATCGCGACATTCCACCGGCTGCCCGGTGATACGCCCGATGTGGAAACGGTGCTGATGCCCGGCGAACTGATCACCGCGGTGACCCTGCCCCGTCCACTCGGCGGCACGCATATCTATCGCAAGGTGCGCGACCGTGCATCCTATGCCTTTGCTTTGGTTTCGGTCGGCGCCGTATTCGGCAAGGACGGCAGCGCACGCTTCGCATTCGGCGGACTCGCGCCGCGGCCGTGGCGTATCGACGCCGCCGACGCCGCGGCACGCAACGGCCCCGATGCCGTGGCCGATATCGCGCTGGCCGGTGCGGTGACCACGCCGCTCAACGCCTTCAAAACCGACCTGACCCGGCGCGCGCTGGCTTCGGTCTACGCCGAACGGGAGGCACGGTCATGAAATTCGACCAGCCCGCAACCGCCAATCCGATCGATCGCGGCCGCGTGGTCGGCATTCCGCACGACCGCATCGACGGCCCCGCCAAGGTCACGGGCAGCGCGCCCTATGCCTATGAGCGCCATGATGTCGCGCCCAATGCCGCTTATGGCTGGATGGTCGGGTCCGCGATCGCCAAAGGCAGCATCAGATCGATCGACACGCGCGATGCCGAAGCGGCACCCGGCGTGCTCGCCGTCGTCACCCACAAAAATGCCGGCCCACTCGGCAAGGGCCGGATGAACACCGCGCATCTACTCGGCGGCCCCAGGATCGAGCATTATGATCAGGCGCTGGCGGTGGTCGTTGCCGAAACGCTGGAACAGGCGCGCGACGCGGCGAAGCTGGTGCGGATCGACTATGCCCGCGAGGATGGCCGCTTCGACCTGAAGGACGAAAAGGGCAAGGCGGTTGAGCCCAAGAGCGACCCCGATACCAAAGCGGGCGATTTCGCCGCTGCCTTTCCGAAAGCGGCGATCCGGATCGACCAGACCTACACCACCCCCGACCACAGCCATGCGATGATGGAGCCGCATGCGACGACCGCGTCATGGACGGGCGGGAAATTGACGCTCTGGACCGCGAACCAGATGATCGCCTGGGCAGTCAGGGAATTGGCGCTGACCTTCAAGATGAAGACCGAGGATATCCATGTCATGTCGCCCTATATTGGCGGCGGGTTCGGCGCGAAGCTGTTCCTGCGCGCCGATGCGGTGCTGGCCGCACTTGGCGCACGCGCCGTCGGGCGACCGGTCAAGGTCGCACTGGCCCGGCCGCAGATTCCCAACAACACCACGCATCGCCCCGCCACCATCCAGCGCATCCGCATCGGCGCCGACCGCAACGGCGTGATCGACGCGATCGGCCACGAGGTCTGGTCGGGCGACCTGCCCGGCGGTGGCCCCGAAGTCGCGGCGCAGCAGACACGCCTGCTCTATGGCGGTGCGAACCGGATGACCGCGCATCGGCTGGCGACGCTCGATCTGCCCGAAGGCAATGCGATGCGCGCGCCCGGCGAAGCGGTCGGCCTGCTCGCGCTGGAAGTCGCAATGGACGAGCTGGCCGAGGCATGCGGGATTGATCCCGTCGAGCTGCGCATCCGCAACGACGTGCAGTTCGATCCGGAGAAAGGCCCCGAGCGCCCCTTCTCCAGCCGCAAATTCGTCGAATGTCTGCGCCAGGGTGCCGATCGGTTCGGCTGGTCGCGGCGCAATCCCATCCCCGGCCAGGTGCGCGACGGCCGCTGGCTGATCGGCATGGGCATGGCCTCCGCCTTTCGCAACAACCTGACCCAGGCATCGGGCGCGCGGGTGAGCGTCGATGGGCAGGGCCGCGTCATCGTCGAGACCGACATGACCGATATCGGCACGGGCAGCTATACGGTGATCGCGCAGACCGCCGCCGAGATGCTCGGCGTGCCGCTGTCCGAAGTCACGGTGCGATTGGGCGACAGCCATTATCCGGAATCGGCCGGATCGGGCGGGCAATGGGGCGCGAACAGCGCCACCGCCGGCGTCTATGCCGCTTGCGTCGCGCTGCGGAGCAAGCTGGCGCAGCAAGCGGGCTTCAATGCCGAAGATGCAGTGTTCGAAGGCCGGACGATCAAGTCTGCTGGCCGCACGATCCCGCTGAAGGAGGCGGCGGGTCGCCAGGGCACCACAGCCGAGGACAAGATCGAGTTCGGCGACCTGACCGAGCGCTATGCCCAGGGCACGTTCGGCGCGCATTTCTGCGAAGTCGGCGTCGACATGCACACCGGCGAGACGCGCGTGCGGCGGATGGGCGGCGCCTTTGCCGCCGGGCGCATCCTCAACCCCAAAGCGGCGCGCAGCCAGGTGATCGGCGCAATGGCGATGGGGGTCGGCGCGGCGCTGATGGAGGAACTGACCGTCGACACGCGCTTCGGCTATTTCGTCAATCACGACATGGCCGAATATCATGTGCCGGTGCACGCCGACATTCCCGAACAGGATGTACTGTTCATCGAGGAACTCGACGACAAATCCTCACCGATGAAGGCAAAGGGTGTCGGCGAGCTCGGCATATGCGGCGCGGGCGCGGCGGTCGCCAACGCAGTCTACAATGCCTGTGGCGTGCGCATCCGCGAGTATCCGCTGACGCTGGACAAGGTTATCGGCGGGATGGCGAAGCGGGTGGCGTAGGAGACCCCATGCACCTCCCGCGCCGCCGCCAGCCATCTTCACGCAAAGCTGATGAAATCCCAGCCGAGCGCGGCCTTGGCTTCGTGTAACGGGGAAATCGGGTTAGGATCGAGCTGGATCAACATCGGCGCCTCCGCGCTGGCCTGATAAAGCTGGATCATGCCCATTTGCGGAGCAAGCGGAAGCGCGGTCTGCGCGGTGGTGGCGGTGACCGACTGGTCGCCGATCCTGACGGTCTGGCTCACCGGATCGTAGCGCAGGATGCGGGCATCGCCGTCGAAGTCGAGCGTCATCCCCACCGTGCCGACCGGGATCGCGACCCTGTCGTCACCGGAGGTCAGGATCACGAAGGATCCCGTGCGATGCGCGGTATAGCCATGCGCGGGATCGGGCAGAAGCAGCGTGTCCCCTCCCCTGTTGAACGATGCGCCGAGAACGGCGTCGCCACCCAGTAGCGTGACCCGCGCCGTGCCGTTGGCAGCGAAGACCGTCGTATCGCCCTCGAAAATGGCGTCGCTGTCGGGGGTGACGATAAGGCGCGATGTCGCCGCCGGGTTCGCACCTGTCGGCAGCACGGTGCCATCCGCCGCGGCGTTGATCTGCAGCGCGGTCGCGGACAGCGTCTGCGTGCCTATTTTGACGCTGGCGCTGGCGCTGTCATAGACGAGCGCGCGCGCGCCATCGGCGAAGACCAGCGCCATGCCCACATCGCCGACCGGAATCGAGACGGTGGTGTCGCCATCGGTCAACACCGCATAGGAGCCTGAAAGCACGATGCTGTAGGCATCGGCATTGCCGGACAACCGCACGATGTCGCCACCGCTGCTGAACGAGCCGTTGAAGGTGATCGCGGACGGCTTGTCGAGGATGGTGATGTCCTGGAAGCCGCTGGTTCCAAAGACATTGCCCTTGCCGCTGATCGCCCCCTCGAAGCCGCTCGCGGCGATCAGGCGAAAGCCGGTTTTGGCATCGGGCATGGTCGCCACCTGCACCGTCACCAGCTGCGAGCCGGTACCGCCATGGCCATCATCGGCCGTGACGGTAAAGCTGTCCGTGCCCGTGAACCCGGCAACCGGCGTGTAGATGAAATTGCCCGCGCCGGTCGTCGTCACACTGCCATGCGCCGCCGTGCCCGTGGTGTAGGTCAAGGCATCGCCATCCGGATCGCTGCCCTGGACAGTGAAGCCGATCGATCGCCCGGACACGCCGCGCAATTGCAGCGTCGGATCGGAGAAGCCGGGCGCTGCATTGACGGTGCGGATGAGGCTGGCGGACGCCGTATCCCAGACATAGGTGCCATCGGCGAAACGCAGATATTCGATATCCACAAGCCGGTCGTCACCTTCCGCCGCACTCGATACGAGGAGCGCACCGGTGCCCGCACTGACGGTATAGGCCGAGCGCGGCCCCACGAAGATCGCGACGTCGTTCCCTGCACCGCCGTCGAGCCGGTCGTTGCCCACGCCCCCCGTCAGACTGTCATTACCTCCCCCTCCCCGCAATTCGTCGGGGCCGATATCGCCGGTCAGGCTGTCTGCCCCGCCAGTGCCAATGATCGGGAGGAAGGTCATATTCGGATCGACCGATGTCGGTCCCGGATTCGGTGGAGGCGCAACCGCATCCGGAGCGTCGGGGATGACCAGCACCGCGATCTCGGTCGCGCCAAAGCGGATCGCGCCCCCCGTCAGATCCGCGACCGATACATTGCGAACAAGCAGCGTGTCGCCGGCTGCAAATGTGACAAGGACATCGCTGCCCTGCTGGACAATCGACTGATAATTCGAATAGCCGCCGATATCGATGAAATCGTGGCCGGCTTCGAAATCGGTGATCGCATCCTGACCAAAGCCGGTGCCAAAGCGGAAGCTGTCAATCCCGCTCCCGCCGCTCAGTGTGTCGTTGCCAATACCGCCGGACAGCGTGTCATTGCCGAAACCACCGAAAATATATTGATGGCCGGCGCCGGCGAGCAGCATGTCGTTGCCATCATAGCCATGGAGCGAGCCGACCAACTGGCCGGGCCGTCCGTCATAAATATCGTCGCCACCGCCCAGATTCACATCGCCGTCGATCGTGCCCGTGTTGATGAGCACGTCGCCATAGGCGCTGAGCTGGACACGCCCGTCGAGCGTACCGCTGTTATAAACCCAAAGGCCATAATCGAGCACCGGCGAATAGCTCGAAAGTTGGACGACGCGGATCGCGTAGTCGGCGCCGATCGTGCCGCTGTTCCAAACCGTCGCGCGTGATGCGATGTTGAGGTAGAGGCCTGCGCTGTCGATCGCCGCCGTATCATCGGTGACAGCGATCGTTCCGCTGTTGACCAGCATCGGCTGCCCCGCCAGTGGGTGTGCCGACATGGAGTTCTCGATTCCGTTGCTGGCAGAGCCGCCATGCACGGCTATCTGACCCGAATTGACCATCTGGCTCACCGAGCCCGTATTGGTGCCTTGGTCGATACCGCGGCCGATGCCGGCTGCGTTTACGGTGATCGTGCCGGCGTTGACGAAGGTTCCCGCAACTGTGCCGAAGGTGTTGGGATGGAGCCCCAGGATCGCGCTTGCGTCGTCGTCGAGACTTGTCGCGGCGATCGTGCCGAAGTTCCAGACCGCCCCGATGCCGTTGATGCCGATCGCCTTCGCATGTTCGGCGGTCACCGCAAACGTCGCGCCACTCTCGTTGACGAACCAGTGATTGCGCCCGCCATAACCGTTGGCGATCGAGCTCGCCACGCCCGCAGAATAGGGCGCGTCGATGGTGGTCGAGAAACGGACGGTGCCGGCATTCCACACGCCGAGCCCGCTGATGCCCAACGGTGCCTCGAGCGCGATCGCGGTCGACTGGATCGTCGAATAGCGGATATGCAGTGGTTGAGTGTCACCCAGATCGAAGACGGTGTCCGCGTCGATCACCAGATTCTGGGTCGGAAAGAACGTCTCGTCCGGGATATCCGGGATCGTCACACCGGTCGGCCCGCTGAACCAGAGATTGCCGTTCATGAAGCTGGCGGTCTTGGCGCCGCGCACCAGGATGCTGTCGCTGGCCGAAAGTACGATGCGGACGTCGTTGCCCATCTGCTGCAGCGATTGATAGGCGGTGTAGCCGTAGATCTCGATCGAATCGCCGGGCGAGAAATCGGTGATCTCGTCGCGCCCGTCGCCCGCCTCGAAAATGAAGACGTCGTCGCCGGCCCCACCCGTCAACATATCGTTGCCGGCGCCGCCCAGGATCACGTCATTCCCGGCGCGGCCGTCGATCCGGTCATTTCCGTGGAAACCGACCAACACCTCACCGATCGCAGCGCCCAGGATCGTATCGTTGCCGCGAGAGCCGATGATCTGTTCGAAGCCGCGGACATAGTCCACGTCCTGCGAGGTGCGGATCGTGCCGGCGGCAAGGTCGGCAAGGATAGCCAGCGGCGATCCGAAATAGGAAACCATGTCGAAGCCGAGGCCACCGTCGAGCGCGTCATTACCCTGGCCGCCCTCGACATAGTCGTCGCCGGCACCGCCGGAGATCACGTCGTCGTGTGCATCCCCGAACAGCAACTCGTCGCCGGCCCCGCCGATCAGCGTATCCCTGTCGTCACCGCCTTCGATCGAGCCTGAATGCGTGCCGCCCCTGCCGTCGTACAGATCGGCGCCGGCCCCAAGCAACGTCCGGCCGGCCATCGTGCCGCTGTTCATGACAATGTCGGCGCCCGCGTCCATGACAACGGTTCCGATCACCGATCCGCTGTTGATGAGGGTCTCCGAAGCGCCGCTCGGCGAAACGTCGAGCGAATAGAAGGCGATCTCTGCAGAGATCGTCCCGGAATTGGTGAAGACATTGCGCTGGTTCGCGGATTGCGGCGCACTTTCGGTCAGGATCCCGATCGACTGGAACGGCGATGCCGGCGCGGTCGTAACGCTGATGGTTCCGCTATTGTCGAAGGCCCTGGTTCCGTGGCCGGGGAGATAAACCCCGACCGCGAATTCCGGCCCCTCTACCCGGATCGTCCCGCGATTGTCGAACGCGGCGGTTCCGCCGAGATAAAGGCCGTAGACGTCTGTCCCGCCCGAGACGGAGATCGTTCCCACATTCAGGAACCCAGTGTTCCCGGCTGGATCGAAGCCGCCGAGAGCGCCCACGACCAAACCGGTGCCGCTGACTTCGAACAGCCCGTCATTGCGGAACGCAATGCCTATGCTCGGCGCGTAATAGCCATAGGTGGATGAGGATATGGAGGTGATGCTGAAACGGCCGTCCTCCGCATTGTGAAACAAGCTCTGTGTCGATGTCGGATGGAATATATCGATGCCGAACCCGACGGACCGGCCCGCCGTCGAGGGCGGTGAGATCGCGATGTCGACAGTGCCGTGATTGACGAACTGCGCCTTGCCGTCATTCGATGCGTAGATGACTCCAGCCGCGGAACTCTGCTCGACGGCAGGATTTGCAATTGTCACGGTTGAGCCCGCTGCGATCACCAGCGTCGTCTCGACGTGGAGCGCCTTGCCGGCCTGAATGACGGGATCATAGCCGTCGAAATTCGACACGTTGAACTGCGCGACCGTCGTACCGACGAACCGTACCGACAGTGGGCTGGTGATGCCGATGTCGAAGGCGATATCACTGTCATAGGTCAGGACAACGTCGTTGCCGTCCTGCACCAGCCAGGCTGCGCCCGAAGCGAACGGATCGAAGGCCGAATTGACATGCGTCCCGAAGCTGAAGACATCGCCCCCGGTTCCGACCTGAAAATCGGTAACCGTCAGGATGAAGCCGTGGACACCATCGACCGCTTCTATCCGATCGCGACCGACCCCGAGCGTCAATGTCCCGAATGAACCATCGGTGATGATCCGATCGTCGCCCGCGCCCAGGTCGATCGCGTAGCCGCCCGCTTCCATCGCATTGTAGGCGTCACGAATGATCACGAAATCGTTGCCGCTGCCTGCATCGAGCGAACCGGCAGGCAAGCCGCTGTCGATGAGCCCCTGAGCCCAGGCGAACCGCAAATAGACCCGGTCGTCACCCACACCGCCCAGTGCAACATCCATCCAATCGATCGTCAGCCGGTCGTTACCGGCGCCGCCATCGATCTGGTCCACACCAGCGCCGCCATCGAGCGCGTCGTTCCCGGCACCACCGAGAAGCGTATCACGTCCGGCATCACCGAAGAGAATGTCATCATCATCACCGCCATCGAGCCGGTCATCGCCTACACCACCCACCAACAGATCGCGGCCCGCCAATCCGGTCAGCCGATCATTGCCATCGCCGGCACGGACGATATCGCGACCGGCCGTTCCGCCGAAACTGTCGTCATCCGATGTCGATGGTGCCGTGTCGCGCGCGGGATCGATGCCCAGATTATACGCGGTGAAGTTTTCGACGCTGGTATTCTGGAAAGTGACGACGGTGTTGTAGCTGGTGAACCCTCCACCATAGCTCATCTGCAGCAGCGTATCGGCGCCCGACTGGATCAACCTTGCCTGACCGGTCTGGAACGGATCGTAGATATCGGTGCCATCATCGGGATAGACGGTCACGAACGGCAGATCGCGGCTATACAAGTCCATATAACCGACCCAGTCGAGAACGTCGCCGCCGTTCCCAGTCTGAAAATCGGTGATCGTGATCGGCACCTTGACCTGTGATGCCAGTGCCTGGTCAAGCACGACCGTGTCGGTACCAGCGCCCAATGTCAGCGTCGTCCCACCCGATGGCATGGAGAGGATACGGATCCGATCATTGCCTTCGCCCATGTCGGCGATCAGTGCCGCGACATGCCCGGACGCTTCGAAGACCTCGAATTCGAGAGTATCGTCGCCGGTACCAGCTGTGACCGAAATCGTCTCGGGCGCGAAGGTGTAGATGTGCCGGACAACCAGCGTGTCGTTTCCGTCACCACCGGAAAGGCTGTCCGATCCGTCACCGGTGTCGCTGATATGATCGTCGCCATCGCCACCGATCAGGCTGTCATTGCCGAAGCCGCCCTCGATCGTATCGTTGCCCGATCCCCCGTCGACGGTGTCGGTGCCGAAGCCGCCGAGGAGCCGGTCGCTGCCGCCCAGGCCATCGATCCGGTCGCCGCCAGCGGCGCCGACGAGCGTGTCGGACAAAGCCGTACCCTGTGCCGTGCCATCCGCGACAGCGCCCCCGTCCGATGCATAGCCTGCAAAATTGAATCCGGTCAGGCTGGCAGCAGAGACGCCCTTGAGAAGCACCAGCACCTCGGTCTCGTCGGCGCCATCACCCCCATCATAGTCCCAGAGTATGAGCGTATCGGCGCCTTGTTGCGCCAGGCGAAGATGGCCAGAGGCAAAGGGGTTGCTTGTTCTGTCCCATCCCTGACTGCGCGTCAGCATCAACCCGAGATCGAGTTGATCGCCGCCAGCGCCGGCGGCGAAGTCGGTGATCACCAGCGGCGACCTGTCCGCAAGCAGATATTTGAACTGCGCGCCGAGTTCGACCCGATCCTGCCCGTTGCCCAATGTCAGCGTGGTTTCCGCGCGCGCATTGTCCAGGAAGAAATAGTCGTTCCCGGCCCCCAGATCGACCGTCAGCCTGGCATTGACGGCCTGCGTGCCAATGCCCTGAAAACGTTCCACGATATAGCTGACGCTATCGTTCCCCGATCCCGCGTCGATCGCAACGATATCGGTCCGCGACGGCAGGACGCTGGAAATGACCCGCCGGACGAGACTGATCTCGTCATCCCCTGCCCCGCCGTCGACAACATCATTCCCGCGGATGTCGCGGATAATGTCATTCCCGTCGCCGCCGCGCAGCAGGTCGTCGCCATCACCGCCATCAAGCAGATCGTTGCCGGCGCCGCCATCGAGTGCCTGGTCGCCCCCATTGCCGGTGAGTGTGTCGTCACCGCCAAGACCGTTGAGCGCACCGGAAACGGCAGTCGCGAACAAATTGTCATCACCCGCGGTGCCGCTGACGGTCGTCGCCGCCGGCGCGGAACCATCCGGTGCCCAACCTGAAAAATTCGCTGCGACCAATTGCCCCGGCAAAACATTGACCAGCCGAACGACGTCGCGCGTATACGTTTCGCCAGTACCAGGGCCATTGCCGTCATAGTCGAGCCGGACGATCGTATCAGCGCCATCCGCGACCAGCACGACATGTCCGCTGGCAAAGGGGTTTGCGGCCGGAAAGATGGTGAGCGGTGTCGGATTCGTGAAAAACCCCCGCAGCAGATCGGACAGGTCGAGCGCGTCACCGCCAAGGCCGGCCGTGAAATCGGCGATAACGATCGGCGAGAAGCCGATCTGGGAACGCAAGCCATCGCCCATCGGAAAACCCAATGCGACGACATCCTGCCCGGCACCGAGCGTGACCGATACATTTTCGAGCCGTGTGGAGGACAATGCCCGCCCGAAGAGCAGCACGTCGTTGCCCATACCGAGCGAGATCGCGGCACTGCCGAAGCGATTGGAATCGAACGACACCAGGTCATTGCCGTCACCGGCATCGACCGACGTGATCGTCTGATAATAGGAAAAGGCCGTGGAGCCGGCCTGATAATCGACAAAGGTGACACGATCGTTGCCCGCGCCGGCATGGATCGCATTGTGCGTGCCACCATCGTCGGTGATCAGATCGTCACCGTCGCCGGCCGCAACGATATCGTCACCGATCAAGGCACGGATCGTATCGGTGCCCGCAGTGCCATCGAGCAGATCGTTTCCGCTCGTTCCCGTCAGGTCGGCCATCCTCACCCCGCCACGCAATCACGTCCGTGAGGCGCGCTACCAGCGCCCTCCCGGCGAGCCATCGACAATTACCTCCGGCTTTCCAGCGTTTTCGGTCCAGATCAACTGTAAATGCGCTTCATCGAACGACCGAGATCGGCGGGATGCGAAGCGGGTGGCCGAGAAGACCTCTCGCGCCTTTCCCCGCTCCCGCATCGCCGTCACGCGAAGTTGATGAAATCCCACCCGACCGCGACCTTGGCGTCAGCCAGCTGGACGACGGAAATCCATGAATTCAAGATACCGTTGAGGATTTCCACCTTGTCCGCGCCATGGCTGATCAGCAGATCGTTGCTCGAACTTCCCTGATCGAGATTGGCCGCGGCAAAGCCATAATCGGCTTCTCCCGCTCCCGTGACCCGGATCACGTCGTTGCTGGTCATGCCGCTGATGCGCACATGGCTCGCCTTCGTCGCATCGTCGACCAATATATAGATCTTGTTTGGATCGAGCTGGAACGACACTGGCGCCTCGGCGCTGCCCTGATCGAGCGAAAGGGTGACGAGCTGCTCGGCGAGCGGTTGCGCGGTCTGCGCGGTGGTGGCGGTCACCGACTGGTCGCCGATCTTCACGGTCTGGCTCACCGGATCGTAGCGCAGGATGCGGGCATCGCCGTCGAAGTCGAGCGTCATCCCCACCGTGCCGACCGGGATCGCGACCCTGTCGTCACCGGACGTCAGGATCACGAAGGATCCCGTGCGATGCGCGGTATAGCCGTGCGCGGGATCGGGCAGAAGCAGCGTGTCCCCTCCCCTGTTGAACGATGCGCCGAGAACGGCATCGCCACCCAGCAGCGTGACCCGCGCCGTGCCGTTGGCGGCGAAGACCGTCGTATCGCCCTCGAAATTGGCGTCGCTGTCGGGGGTGACGATCAGGCGCGATGTCGCCGCCGGGTTCGCACCTGTCGGCAGCACGGTGCCATCCGCCGCGGCGTTGATCTGCAGCGCGGTCGCGGACAGCGTCTGCGTGCCTATTTTGACGCTGGCGCTGGCGCTGTCATAGACGAGCGTGCGTGCGCCATCGGCGAAGACCAGCGCCATGCCCACATCGCCGACCGGAATCGAGACGGTGGTGTCGCCGTCGGTCAACACCGCATAGGAGCCCGAAAGGACGATGCTGTAGGCATCGGCGTTGCCGGACAATCGCACGATGTCGCCACCGCTGCTGAACGAGCCGTTGAAGGTGATCGCGGACGGCTTGTCGAGGATGGTGATGTCCTGGAAGCCGCTGGTTCCAAAGACATTGCCCTTGCCGCTGATCGCCCCCTCGAAGCCGCTCGCCGCAATCAGGCGAAAGCCGGTTTTGGCATCGGGCATGGTCGCCACCTGCACCGTCACCAGCTGGGAGCCGGTACCGCCATGGCCATCATCGGCCGTGACGGTAAAGCTGTCCGTGCCCGTAAACCCGGCAACCGGCGTGTAGATGAAATTGCCCGCGCCGGTCGTCGTCACACTGCCATGCGCCGCCGTGCCCGCGGTGTAGGTCAAGGCATCGCCATCCGGATCGCTGCCCTGGACGGTGAAGCCGATCGATCGCCCGGACACGCCGTGCAATTGCAGCGTCGGATCGGAGAAGCCGGGCGCTGCATTGACGGTACGGATGAGGCTGGCGGACGCCGTATCCCAGACATAGGTGCCATAGGCGAAACGCAGATATTCGATATCCACAAGCCGGTCGTCACCTTCCGCCGCACTCGATACGACGAGCGCACCGGTGCCAGCACTGACGGTATAGGCCGAGCGCGCGCCCGCAAACATGGCAACATCCGTCCCGCCGCCGCCGTCCAGCAGGTCGTTGCCCGCGCCCCCCGTCAGACTGTCGTCGCCGTCACCTCCGCGTAGCTTATCGTTGCCCGAAAGACCGCTCAGCAGGTCGTCACCGCCGTCTCCCCTCAGATCGTCGGGGCCAAGATCACCGCTCAGACTGTCTGCCTTGCCCGTTCCGACAATCGGCAGGAAAGTGGCGTTCGGATCGACCGGCGCCGGCGCAGGCCTCGGCGGGAGCGCATAAGCGAGCGGCGCGTCAGGGATGGTTTGGGTCGCGATATCCGAGGCACCGAAGCGGACCGCACCATGGACGAGGTCCGCGACGACGACGTTGCGCACGAGCATCGTATCGGCCGCAGAAAAGGTGATGAGCACGTCGCTGCCCTGCTGGGCGATCGACTGCCAGGCGGAATATCCGCCGACATCGATGAAATCGCCGTCCGTGCCGACTTCGAAGTCCACGATCAAGTCGTGGCCGAAACCAATGCCGAAACGGAAACTGTCGATTCCCGCTCCACCGTTCAGCGTGTCATCGTCCGCTCCTCCGGAAACGATATCGTTTCCGAACCCGCCAAAGACGCTTTGACTGCCCGCACCGGCAAGCAGCGTGTCGTCGCCGTCATAGCCGTCGAGCGAGCCGTTCAACTGCCCCTGCCGACCATCGTACAGATCTTTGCCTACACCAAGATTCACATCGCCATTGATCGTTCCGGTGTTGACCAGCACGTCGTCATAAACGCTGAGACGGACTTGGCCGTTGAGCGTGCCGCTATTGTAGACCGTGATATTATCGCCGGCCCATGGCTCATACTGTCCGCGAAGACTCACGTAGATCGCATGGTCGGCGCTGATGGTGCCACTGTTCCAGACCGTCGCTTTGGCCGCGGTGTCGAGATAAAGTCCGACACTGTCGAGCGCCGCCGTCTCGTCGGTGACCGTGATCGTGCCGCTGTTGACCAGCTTGGGCTGGTCGCCTTGCGGATGCGCGTCCATGAAATATTCGATGCCGTGGCTCTCGGTGCCGCCATGGACGATGATCTGTCCGGAATTGAACATTCTGCTGACCGAGCGGGGAATGAAGTCCCAATCGATCGCGCGTGCAGCCTCCGCCGCATCGACGATGATCGTTCCGGCATTGACGAAACCTCCGGAATCGAGCCCCAGCACCGCGCTCGCATCGCCACCAAGGCTGGTCACCGCAATCGTACCGTGGTTGATGACCGAACCGAAGCCGGACATGCCGACAACCCTGGCGTTCCCCGTCACCGTCAGCGTCCCACTCACTTCATTCACGAACCAGCGGCCGCCGCCGATGCCGTTGACACTTGAACCCGATATTCCCGTGGAAACAGACACATGATCGCCGGTCGTGAATCTCACGGTACCGGCATTCCAAAGACCGATAAGCGGGGCACCGACCGGTGACTCGAGCACGATGGCGCTCGCGGTTGCGAACGGCGGAACGGCCGAATATCGGATATGGAGTAGTTGCGGATCGACGAGTTCGAAAACGGTGTTCGCATCGATCACCATGTTTCGATTGGAATAGAAGGTCTCGTCCCCAACATTGGGCGTGATGACCCCGACGGAGCCACCGAACAGCAGATTGTCGCTCGCGAAGGTCGCGGCGCTCGCGTTGCGCACCAGGATGCTGTCATCGGCCGAAAGCACGATGCGGACGTCGGCGCCTTCTTGCTGAATGGATTGATAAGCGGTGTAACCGGCGATCTCTATCGCATCGCCGGGCGAGAAATCGGTGATCTCGTCCTGCCCATCGCCGAGTCCGAACCGGAAAATGTCGTCGCCGGCCCCGCCGGTCAGCGTGTCATTGCCCGCCCCACCCAGAATTACGTCATTCCCCGCGCGGCCGTCGATCCTGTCGTCGCCGCGCTGCCCCGCCAGCACCTCACCCAGCGCCGATCCATATATGGTGTCGTTACCGCGCGATCCGTAAACCCGCTCGAAATTGCGGATATGATCCGTTTCCTGCGACGTGACGACAGTACCCAGGGCAAGATCCGCCAGGATCGCCTGCGACAAGCCAGCATAGGAGACCATGTCATCACCGGCCCCGCCGTCGAGCATATCATTGCCCTGACCACCTTCGACATAGTCATCGCCCGATCCGCCGTCGATCACGTCGTTCTGCGTATCGCCGAATAATGTGTCGTTACCGGCTCCGCCGATCAGCGTGTCATTGTCCCGGCCACCCCTGACCCAGCCGGAATGGAGGCCGGACGAACCGTCATAGAGATCAGCACCGATGCCCAGCAGCGTCAGCCCATCCATCGTGCCGCTGTTCCGCACGACATCCGCACCGACGCCCATGACCACTATGCCGTGGATCGCGCCGCTGTTGATCAGGGTTTCGGATGTCCCGCCGACCGGAAAGATATCGCGCGAATAGAAAGCGATATCGGCTGAAATTGTGCCGGAATTGACGAATATATTGGTCTGGCCGGACGTCTGCGCCGCGCCGTCGGTCAGGATGCCCACAGACGCGTAGAGTGACCCCGGCGTGGTGGTCGCCGTGATCGTGCCGCTATTGCTGAATCCCCGCCCCGCATAGCCGGCAAGATCGACGCCGACGGAAATCTCCGGTGCGGAGGCCGAGATGGTTCCGCGATTGTCCAGCACGCCCCAACCACCGAGGCGGACGCCGTAGGCATCGGTTCCACCGGAGACCGAAATCGTTCCATTGTTCAGGAACTTTCCGGTTTCCACCGTATGAAAACCGCCCAGCACGCCCATTGCCATAGCCGCCCCCTGGACCTCGAACAGGCCATCGTTGCGGAACGGGACACCGAAGGAGGGTGCGTAATAGCCGTAGGTTTCGCCCGAGGTCGATCGCACGCTGAAACGACCATCCGCCGCATTGTGGAACAGGCTTTGGCTGGAGGACGAAAGGATATCGTCGATCCGGACGCCCGCTACCTTGCTCGCCACGAATTGCGAGGACGTCGTGATCTCGACCATGCCATGATTGACGAGTTCTTTCCTTGCGTCTCCGCCCCCAAAGACAAAGGCAGCCGCCAATCCATTTTGGAGAATTGGAATGGAATTCTGCACGTTCATCGTCGTGCCTGGGCCGATCACAAGTGTGGAATCGACGTTGACGGGTGTCGAACCGCTCAGCGTGGGATCATAGCCGTCGAAATTATAAGCGGTGAAGTCTCCAATAGATGTCCCGATGAAACGCACCGAAAACGAGCCGGAAATTCCTATACTTTGAGCCACCTGAGTGTCATAGGACATGACGACGTCATTGCCGTCCTGTATCAGCCTCACCGCACCAAAGATGAAAGGGTGGGCGGCGGGATTGAGATATGGCCCGAAAGCGAAGATGTCACCACCCTCGCCGGTCTGGAAGTCGGTTACGATGAGCACGGAGCCGCCCGAGCCCTGGACCGTTTCGATCCGATCGCGGCCGGCACCGAGCGTCAGAGTCCCGAAAGCACCATCGGTGACGATCCGATCATCGCCCGCGCCTAGATCGATCGCATAGCCGCCCGCCTGCATCGTGCTGTACGCGCCGCGGACGATGACTAGGTCGCCGCCATTCCCGGTGGCGAGCGATCCGAACGGCAAGCCACTGTCGAGAATATGCTGATTCCAGGCGAATTCCAGATAGACCTGATCGTCGCCATCGCCTCCAGACGCGATATCCATCCCGTCGATGATCAACCTGTCGTTGCCGTCACCACCATCGAGCGTGTCCGCGCCGGCGCCGCCATCGAGGGTATCGTTCCCGCTGCCGCCCCGGATCGAATCCTCTCCGTCATCGCCAGTCAGAAGATCGTTGCCGTCGCCACCATCGATGGTGTCGTTGCCCGCGCCGCCGGCCAGCAAGTCGTTGCCGGCCAAGCCGGCAAGCTGGTCGTCGCCAGCAGCACCGTGAACCATATCCCGCCCCGGTGTTCCGGAAAAAATATCGTTTCCAGGCGTGGACGATGCGGTGTCCCCCGGGAGAGGCACGCCGAGATTATGCTCCGTAAAACTCGCGAGATCGGTGTTCTTGAAAATGACGATCGTTTGGCTGAAACTCCCCACCTGCAACAGCGTATCGGCACCTGACTGGACAAGCACTGCCAACCCCGTCGAGAACGGATATGATATGTCGCTGCGGTCGTCGGGAAGGCCATTCTGCGGAGCGGGTCGCCATATCAACGTGTCGAGATAGGCGACCCAGTCCAGTCTGTCCCCCATATAGCCAGTCTGGAAATCAGTGATCGTGACCGGAAGTGAGATGCCTCCGATCCCGCCGGTCCCGAGTACCACCGTGTCGACACCCTCGCCCAGCGTCAGCGTCACTCTGCCCGCCGATACCAGCCTTACCCGATCATCGCCGCTGCCCATGTCGGCAATCAACGCCGAGCCTCCGCCCGACCCATAGGTTGTAAAATCCAGCGTATCATCGCCTGCACCACCCGAAACGGTGATGGTTTCATCTGTGGCGGTATAGCTGTGGCGCACGACGATCATGTCGTTGCCGCCGCCGCCCGACAGGAAATCCGATCCTTCAACCATATCGGTGATTTGATCGTCGCCCTCGCCGCCGATCAGAGAATCGCTGTCAAAGCCGCCTTCGATCGTGTCATTGCCCGCCCCTCCGTCGATCGTGTCGCGCCCGAGGCCACCCGATAACCGGTCATCGCCACCCAGACCGTCGATCCGGTCTGCCCCACCACCGCCCGCATGACCGTCCGCACCGGCCGTTCCCGTGAAGACATCCGAAACTATGCCTGTTTGCCCTGGCGCGTAGCCCATGAAGTTGGCGGCGGTCAGATCGTTGACCGAGACGCCCTTGAGCAGCACGAGCGCTTCCACATCACCGGTGCCGTTTACGCCATCAAAGTCGCGCAGCACCATCGTATCCGCGCCGACCTGCGCCAGGCGCAGATATCCGGACTCGAAGGGGTTGGAAGCTCTGTCCCAACCATAGCTCCGCCAGATTATCAGGCCGAGATCGAGTTGATCGCCGTCCGCGCCGGCCGCAAAATCAGTGATGATCAGGGGTGTGTTATTTGGAAACGAATACGCCAGAAAAAGCATGCCCAGTTCGACACGATCCCGCCCGCTACCCAGCGTGAGCGTGGCTGCTGTCAGATCCGTATCGAGGTAGAAATAATCGTCGCCGGAACCCAGACCAACGGTCAGATCCGCGTCGATCGATTGGGTGCTGTAGTCTCCAGTCCGCTCCACCGTATAGAGGACACGATCATTGCCATCGCCGGCGTCGATGACGACCCGGTCGATGCGTGGCGGCAGGTCGGCGGCGATGACGGTTCGGAACAGCGTGATCTCGTCGTCGCCCGCTCCACCTTCGACGGTGTCGTTGCCGCCCTCATCGTTGATGACATCATGGCCGCTTCCGCCGCGAAGCAGGTCGTTTCCACTTCCACCATCGAGAAGGTCGTCGCCGATCCCACCATTGAGCGTATCATCACCAGCCAAGGCCTGGATCGTATCGGCGTCTGCAGTGCCTTCGAGCAGATCATTGCCGCTCGTTCCGATCAGATACGCCATCCTCATCCCCCGCTACGCAACTATGCTTACGAGACGCGTTCCGGACGCGAGCCCGACAAGCCTTGAACAATTGTCGGGGCTTCTCAGCGTTTTCAATTCGGATCAATATAAAACTGATCGATTATCGAGTGTTCGATGCCGCGGAATCGTGCCGCCAAACACAGGAGACCGACGCGATGAGCAATATTGGCGACCAGCTTTTACGCGATCTGCGTGCCTTCGGACTGGGCTATCCCGGTGCCCATTCAAAATCACCCTGGCCGGGGCATGACGATCTTGCGGTGAAGGACAAGACCTTCGCCTATCTCAGCGCCGATGGCGAGCCGTTCAGCGTGTCGTGCAAGCTGCCTTATACCAGCGATGTCGCGCTCGGGCTCCGTTACGCGCACCCCACCGCCTACGGGCTCGGCAAAAGCGGCTGGGTGACCTTCATGCCGGCCGGAGACGAGATGCCGACGTTCGACCAGTTTCGGCAATGGATCGACGAAAGCTATCGCGCCCAGGCTCCGCGCCGACTGGTCAAGGAACTGGATGCGCGCGCCGAATGATGGGGCGGCCGGACCCATAAGCCGCCGGGTGCGTTTCAGCCGAGGTTGATGGGAACGGAGCCGATACGACCCGCCCCTCTCCCGAGCGAAAACAGGAGCAACATATATGAAGCCATTCGCACTCCTCGCGACCATCGCGCTTCTTGGCGGCAGCACCGCCGCTATCGCGCAGCAGCCCCAGCATCATCGCCCGCCGCCGCGCCCACCGCTCCCCGGCCCCGGCCATGGTCCCGGCGGCAACTGGACGACGATCGGTTATACGACCGTCGGCGCCGGCCGCGATCGCGACGTCATTCGGGTGCGCGGCAACGAACGCCATCGCCAGATCCGGGTCTGTGCGCTAAATCGCTCGATCGAGATGCGCGATCTCGACGTGCGCTTCAACAATGGCGGGCGTCAGGACATCCGCGTCAGGCAAGTGATCCGCGCGGGAACCTGCACCGCCGCCAAGGACCTGAAGGGTCAGCGACGCAACATGCAGAGCGTGCAGATCGTCTATTCGCGCATTCGCGGCATCCTGCCGGTCGTGCGTATCCAGGCACGCTGAACAAGGCGTGAGCACGCGCCGCGCGTGCCCCGCCGTGCTCATTCATATGCAAAGACGGCAGCGGCATATTCGAGCCGGATCGACGCCATACGATCATTGCCACTTGCCGCCCGCCAGACGCGGCGCGTCGGCCAGGCCGTCCCTCGCCCCGCCACATTTCCCTCGTCGGTGACGATATCGTCGGCCGCGCTCCATTCGAGCCCGGCCAAACGCAAATAGACCGGTGGCCGGAGCGGATAGTCGGTCACCGACACCATCGCCCCCAGGGCCGTCATCTCGAACAATGCCCGGGCAAAGGCGAAAGGCAGACGAATGCAGCCATGCGACGCCGGATAGCCTGGATTCCAGCCGGCGTGGAGCGCGATCCCGTCCCAGGTCAGGCGCTGCATGAAAGGCATCGGCGCATTGCTGTAGAGGTTCGACCGGTGCCATTTCGCCTTTTGCAGGATCGGGAAATCGCCCAGCGGCGTCTCCTTGCCCGGCTTGCCGGTCGATGTGGTGGAGGCGCCGATCAGCACTCCACCGCGATAGACATAGACTCGCTGGAGCGCGATGCTGACGCTGATCGTCAGCGGCCCTTCGGCCGCCGCCTGCGCGGTCCAGATTGACTCGCCGGGCCGCAGCAATGCTGCCGCCCGATGGATCGTCGAGTCGTCGCTCGACGACTCCGCCCGCGCTGCAGAAGCACAGAAAAGCAGCATTAAGAGCATCAGCCGGCACGCCGAAAGGCTGCGTCGCAAGAGCGGGACTCGGGCCATCGCCGCAGCATTCCATCGCGCGCGGCCAACGGCAAGATTTGGTAAACAAAAAGTTAAGACCTGCATATTTTAACGGCAGACAAGTTCCGTCATCGTCGCGTCGCTCGTTCGCCGCTTCGACCGAACAGGCCGACCCGCTACGACAGGCGCATGCGGACCTATGAGCGAACATCGAGGAAACCAGGCGCCGGGGCCGAACGGCTTCGCACGACCTTGCGCGTCCTGCTCGCCGTCGCCTATCTTGGCGCAGGCGCGCTCCATCTGCTATCACCCGCAGGGTTCGTCAGGATCGTCCCGGACTGGGTGCCCTGGCCTTCCGAAATCGTTCTGCTGACCGGGCTGTGCGAGATTGCCGGCGCCATCGCCCTGTTCATACCGCGGTTGCGCCGAACCGCCGGGACGATGCTGGCGCTTTATGCGCTGTGCGTATGGCCCGCCAATTTCAAGCATGCGTTCGACGGCATCATCATCGGCGGCGTCACGCTCGGCTGGTGGTACCATGCTCCACGCCTCGCGCTGCAGCCCGCCATCATCTGGTGGGCGCTGTTCGCCGGCGGCCTTGTCGACTGGCCGTTTCGCCGCAACCGGCACAATTCGGGGACGTCCGGGTCACCGCCCCCTTGACGGAATCACCCACCACGCATAGGGACGCCGCTCGCGCACCGCGGCCCCTTCGTCTAGCGGTCTAGGACGTCGCCCTCTCACGGCGAAAACACGGGTTCGAGTCCCGTAGGGGTCACCAAGCTTTTCAATGACTTATGGTCACTGAAAAAGCGATCAAGATTTCCGTGTCGACACGTGAATCCACTTGCCTCGAAATCATTCCAGGTCTCGGCGATGCCGACGCGGGCTTGATGCCGCTGCCGCAGATTCCGTGAAACTCAGTGTTGCGGGTATTGAAGCACCTGGTGAAGGTCCGGTCGCCGAGATGATCAAACCGACAGCTTGAAACCCCGCCAGCTTATTCAAATCGCTGGAGATTCTGCTCGACCATTCGCGTAGCCCCGGTGAAATCGGGATAGCACAGGTCGGGATTCTCGCGAAAATGGCGCATGAATGCCTGTTCGGCCTCCAGCCATTTGCCGCTGCCCTCAAGTGCCTCGTCCAACTGGTCGCGCGGGATAACGACGATACCGTTATCGTCCGCCAGTATCGCATCGCCGGGATTGACCGCCACGCCGCCGCAGCTGACGGGAATGTTCATCTCGCCACCCATGCCGCGATATTTAGTCGTGACCGGGCTGATGCTGCGCGCCCACATCGGCAACCGCGCCTCGCGCGCATCCGCCAGATCGTTCACGGCCCCGTCGACGATCACGCCCTCCAGCCCGGTCGCCGCGGCGGCATGGATCGTCGCCCCACCCCAGTTGCACGTGCGCTGATCCTGTCCACGATCGATGACCAGGATATCGCCCGGCCGGGTGAATTTGAGCGCATAATGCGCCATCACGGAATCGGGCACCGTAATGCGCACCGTGACGGCCGTACCCGCGATCTTGCTCCCCTCCAGCCGCGGCAGCATGCCGCCATCCATGAAACCGGATTCCAGGTGATGGCCGACCGTCCCGGTATCGAGCGCCAGCAATGCCTGCCGCTGCTGCTCCGTGATCTGTTCCGGCATCGGCTTCACCACATAAAGCCGTCGTTCCGGGAGCATCGCCATCATCGCCTCTCAATCGTCGCCAGTTCCATGGTACGGCTAGGACAGACGGATAACCGGCGCAATTTGGGCTTTCCGATGCCTTTGGATCGGAAAATCCGAGCGTCGGACAAATCAGAAGGCGTCGACCGGGATCTTCAGATAGCGGATACCGTTGGGCTCCGGATCGGGCAGCCGGCCGCCGTGCATATTGACCTGCACCGCCGGCAGCATCAGCCGCGGCATATCGAGCGTGGCGTCGCGCGCAGCACGCATCGCGACGAACGCGTCCTCGTCCATCAGGACATGGGCATTGGATTTACGCTGTTCGGCAACGGTCGACTCCCAGGCAAATCGATCCCGTCCCGGCGCCTTGTAATCGTGGCAGAGCATCAACCGCGTCTCGCCGGGGAGCGACAGCAGCCGCCATATCGATCGGTGGAGCAGGCGCGCATCGCCGCCCGGGAAATCGGCGCGCGCGGTTCCGTAATCGGGCATCAGCACGGTATCGCCGGGAAAGGCGGCATTGCCGACGATATAGGCGATGTCGGCGGGCGTGTGACCGGGCACATGCAACGCCATCGCTTCCAACCCACCGATGCGAAACCCCTCGCCATCGTCGAACAGATGATCGAAGTCCGATCCGTCGCGGCCAACGCCGAGGCCGAAGATCGGCGCGAACAGGCGCTGCACCTCGACGACGCCTCGTCCGATCGCGGTACGACCGCCCAGCCGGCGCTGGAGATAGCCGGCAGCCGAAAGATGATCGGCATGGACATGCGTCTCGAGCAGCCAGTCGATCGTCAGCCTCCGGTCGCGAACATGGTCGGCGACCGCGTCCGCCGGGCCGACGAGCGTGCGCCCTGAGACGGGATCATAGCCGAGCACCGGATCGATGATCGCCGCATGTCCGGTTTCCCGATCCTCGACGAGATAGGTGACGGTGAAAGTCGCCTCATCGAAGAAGCTGGTCACTGCGGGCCCGCCGGACACGGCGGCGCGAACCTGCGTGCAGGCCCGTTCGAGCGCCGGATCGGTCATGAGCGCTATTCGCCGAGCGCGACCGGCCGCGAGGGATCGGCGATCCATTCGCTCCACGATCCGGGATAGAGGCGCGCGCCGCCGAGCCCGGCGATCTCGAGCGCCAGCGCATTGTGGCACGCCGTCACGCCCGACCCGCATTGCAGGACAATGGCGTCCGCAGCGGCCCCGCCGGTCACCGCCGCGAATTCGGCGGCGAGCAGCGCGCCGGGTTTGAACAGGCCGTCGGCGCCGAGATTGTCCTTGAACGGGCGATTGCGTGCGCCGGGGATATGGCCCGGCACCGGATCGAACGCCTTCGCCTCGCCGGTGAAGCGCTCGCCCGCCCGCGCATCGAGCACCAGGAATTGCGGCCGATCGATATTGGCGAGCACGGCCTGGGCATCGACGATCCGGTCCGCATCCGGTGCCGTCGCGACGAAATCCCCTTCGGCTACCGCGACCGCACCACCCGCCTCCATCGTACCACCGGCCGCACGCCATGCGGCGACGCCACCGTCGAGCACGGCCACCGCATCATGGCCGATCCAGCGCAGCAGCCACCAAAGCCGCGCCGCATAGGCACCGCCGGCATTGTCATAGGCAATGACCTGCATGCCCCGGCTCAGCCCGGCATCGCGCAATCTGACGGCGAAGACAGCGGGATCGGGCAGCGGGTGGCGACCATTGGTCCCGCTGGCAGCACCGGAGAGATCGTCGTCGAGATGGAGATAATGGGCACCGGGCAGGTGCCCCTCATCGAACAGGCGCCGTCCCGCGGCCGGGTCGGCAAGATCGAAGCTGCAGTCGAAGACAGCGGCCTCCCCGCCCTCGATCAGATCGCGCGCCGCAGCCGCACCGATCACCGTTCCGTAAGCCACGCAATCTCTCCTAGAAGCGGTAACGAACCTCCACGCCATAGGTTCGCGGCTCGCCATAGACCAGCTGGTCGAGCCCGCCGAACACGCGGGCATAGGTCCGATAAGCCTTTTGCGTCAGGTTCTTGCCCCAGAGCGCGATCGTCACGCCGTTCGCGGTTTCATAGCCGATGCGGGCATCGACCAGAGCATAGCCGGGCTCGCGATATTTGGGCAGCGCCTCGGGCTGGAGATAGGTCTCGCCGTTATAATTGACCGCGCCGGTCACGAACCCCTCTCCGCTGCCGATGCCGATGCGATATTCGCCCTGCGCGCCGAGCGTCCAGTCGGGGGTGAACTCGATGCGGTTGCCGGCATAGGAAATGGTGACGGCCGCTCCCGGCGCGGAATAGTCGAAGCGCGTATATTTCGCATCGAGATAGGCTGCATTGGCCGACAGGCTGAGCCCCTTCATCGGACGCAGCGTGGTCTCCAGTTCGATACCGCGGATCTTCGCCTTGCCGGCATTGGTGACCTGGATCGACGGGACCGGGCTGGCGGCGGTGGCGACGATCTGCGCCACCTGCTTGTCCGAATAGTCCATCTGGAACGCGGCTAGGCTGAAGCGCAGCATCCGGTCGAATGCCTGCCCCTTGATGCCGATCTCGTAATTGACCACGGCCTCGGGCCCGAACACCAGATCGTTGGGGATCAGATTGGGGGCGGAGATGGTGTCAAGGTTGAAGCCCCCCGATTTGAAACCCTTGGAAACCGTCGCATAGGCGGTGAAAGCCGAGCTGGGCTTGTAGGTCAGGCTGCCCGTCCAGGAGACATTCTTGTCCGACCGGCGCAGATCGTCGAAATCATAGCTGAGCAGGGGCCCGCGGATCTGCAGATAGTCGCCGGTCTTCTTCTCATAGGTATAGCGGATGCCGCCGGTCAGCGTCAGCGTGTCGAGCAAATCATAATCAGCGTTGAGATAGGCCGCATAGCTGTCGGTGATCGCCTTGGCCCGGTTGATCGCGCCGTTGGCAAGCGATCCGCCGATGAAGATGTTGCGCACCGCGGTGCCGCGCTGATGATAATAATAAAGGCCGCCGACATAGCGGAGCGGCCCGTCACCGGGTGAAGTCAGCCGAAGTTCCTGGCTCGCCATCTGGACGAAATCGGTCAGCGGATTGGAGTTGAACAGGTTGACCGGCAACTGATCGATGTCGCTCGACACGGTCACGTCGATCTTGCGGTAGGCGGAGATGGAGGACAGCACGAGCCCGCCGGGAAGACGATAGTTCGCGGTCAGGCTGGTGCCCCACATGTCACGCTTGTCGCGATTGGGCTGGTCGGTGTTCGCCTCGAAACGCCTGCCGGTATAATAGGGCGCGGCGGCGCCGGCGGGCGAGGCCATTTGCGACTGGAGCGTGGTGCGGCGATCGCGCGTGATGTCCGCATTGAGCGTGATGTCGAGGCTGTCGCCGGCCTTGTAGAGCAATTGGAGCCGCGCCCCCCGGCGGTTTTCGTCGTTCACGTCCTGGCCGTCGAAGATATTGTGGATGTAACCGTCGCGGTCGAAGGTCGCGACCGTCAGCCGCGCCGAGAGATTGTCGGCGAGCGGCCCGGAGATGCTCGCCTGGGTGCGCAGCGCATCGTAATTGCCATAGCTCGCATAGGCGCTGCCCTCGAACGTATCGGATGGCGCCTTGGTGGTGATGTTGATCACCCCGCCGATCGTATTCTTGCCGAACAACGTGCCCTGCGGTCCTCGCAGCACCTCGATCTGTGCGATCTCCGCCAGGTCACTGTTGTAACCCGAGGTGCGCGGCACATAGACGCCATCGACATACATGCCGACGCCCGCCTCGATGCCGATGTTGCGCGAGTCCCCGCCGACGCCGCGAATGGTGAGCTGGGTGGAAAGGCTGCCGCGTTCGGTGAACTGAACGCCGGGCATGATGTGCGCCATGTCGCGCAGCGAGGTGACGCCCTGGCTCTCGAGCTCGGCCTGGCCGAAGGCGGTCACCGACAGGGGAACGTCCTGCAGGGATTCACTGCGACGCCGCGCGGTGACGACGATATCACCACCGCTCGCATCATCCGCATCGGCGCCCTGGGCTGCGCCATCCTGCACGGGTGCCGCCAGCGCCCTTGCGGGCAACCCTGCACCGGCGCACAGCGCAATCGTCGACACGCAGAAAAGAGCTTTCCGAATAGACACTCTTATTCTCCCCGAAATATTATTTATTTTTGAACGACGATAACTACTCACCCCCATGATCATTCGGATCATGCGATCTACACAAGTAATAATGACACCATTGTTTCGAATAAAACTTTTTATACCGATAAAAGTCTATTGGTTATCCTTATCCAGATGCCGCATTCAGCGATTTACTGCGAACAGATCGCACGAGCAGCCAGAGCGTCAGCGTCGCGATGGCCATGGCAGGGACGATCACCAAGCCCATGGCATGCCGCAGCCCCGCCGGATCGGCCGGCGCCATGCCCGAAAGCGCGCCGACCAATGTCGGCCCCAGCCCGAGCCCGACGACGTTGATCACCAGCACATAGAGGCCGGAGACCTGGCCACGCGCCTCGGCCGGGGTGACAAGCTGGATAAAGGCCGGAACCACGCCCATGGGAAAGGACACGGCGAAATGCAGCCCGCCAGCGACCAGCAGCGTCGCCGTCATGCCGTGAGCCCAGGGCAGAGCGAGCGCGAAGGGCAGCCCGAGGATCGCCGCAATTGCCGCCACGCGGACATGCGCGTCCGCGGCATTCCGCCGGACCAGCGCATCGGCCAGCCAGCCGCCCGCCAGCAATCCGACCGGACTGGCGATCAGCACCGTCATCCCATAGACGACACCGATCCGGTCGGGCGCCAACCCGAACTCGCGACCGAGCAATGCCGGCATCCACGAGACCAGCGCATAGCTGGTCAGGATCACGCCGGACATGCCGAGGAACAGCGGCACATAGATGCCGGGCTTCTCACGCACCGCCGCGAGCATCGACACGCGCGCGGCACGATCGCCGCTCGCTGCCGGGCGTCGCGGTTCGTGGACGAAGGACAGGAGCAGCACGAAGACGATGCCCGGCGTGGCGATGGCGACGAAGGTCTGCTGCCAGGCGCTCAACCCCTCGATCAGCGGAATCCCCTGCCCGCCGCCCGACTGGAAATGGCGATAAACGAAGCCGGTGATCGCCAGCGCCAGGCCCGATCCGACGACGCCGCCGACCTGGAACAAGCTGATCGCGCGGCCGAGCTGCGCGCGCGGGAACCGGTCATGGACGATCGAATAGCTGGCCGGCGCCAAACCCGCCTCACCCGCACCGACGCCGATCCGGGCGAGCAACAGGTGCACGAAATTGCCCGCCAGCCCGCAGGCGGCGGTCGCGATGCTCCATATGCCGACGCCCAGGATGATCGTTCCCTTGCGCGACCAGCGGTCGGCAAGCCAGCCGAGCGGAAGCCCCATGATCGCGAAGAACAGTCCGAACGCGATGCCATGGAGCAGTCCGATCTGTGTATCGCTGATGCCGAGATCGGCACGGATCGGGTCGACGAGCAGCGACAACGCGATCCGGTCGATGAACGACAGGATCAATGCCGCCATCAGGAGGAGAACGACCAGCCAGTCGCGCAATCGTGCCTGTCGCACCCCTGTATCCATGATCAGCCGCCTGCCTCCGCGGAATCGAGAAGCCGCATCGCCTCGGCAACACGGTCGGCACCGTACAGCGCCTGCGTCGCTTCCGGCGTCACCTTGCCGCCGCGCAAGTCCGCGGCAAGCGCCGCCGCTGGACGAAGCCGCGCTTCGCCGAACCCACCGCCGCCCGGCGTCTCGACCCGGACCGACTGACCTGCGGCCAGAATCAGCCGGGGCTGATTGGCGGGGATCTGCACTTCACCTTCGGCTCCCTTGTCGCGGATGATGCGTGCGACCGCCCCCTTGCCCCCACCGAACACGCCATCGGCGGGAATGATGGTGCCCTCGCTCGACGCGTAGCAGAAGGTCTCGTCATCGAGCGCGCTGATCTGGCGCGCTATGCCCATGCCGCCACGCCACTCGCCGGCGCCGCCGCTGTCGGGGATCAGGCCATATTCGTCGACGACGAGCGGATATTCATTCTCCAGCGCCTCGGCGGGCAGATTGGACGAATTGGTGATGTGGACATGCGTGCCATCGACGCCGTCATGGCGCGATCGCCCACCAGCACCACCGCCAATCGTCTCGACATAGACATAGGTGCCGGCGCGGCGGCGTGATCGCCCCGAAAACACCATGGCGGGCATGGCGTCATTGCTTGCCGCCATCACCTGTTCGCGCGGCAGGAAATGAGCGAAAGCGCCGATCACCGATGCCGAGACACGTTGCGCGGTATTGGATCGCATGCCGATCGCGGCCGGAAAGGTGGGATTGGTGATCGTGCCCTCCGGTGCCTTCATCGTGATCGCATCGAACATGCCCTCATTTGCCATCAATTCGGGATCGAGCATGGTCTTGACCACATAATAGACGCTCGCGAGCATCGCGCTTTCGGGCATGTTGTAACTGCCGCGGCATTGCGGGCCGGAACCGTCGAAATCGACGGTCAGGCGATCGCCCTCAATGATCAAGGTCGCCTTGATCGCCACCGGATCGCCGCCGAAGCCGTCATCGTCGAGATAGCTGACATGGCTTGCCGATCCGTCCTTCAACGCCGCGATACGGTTGCGCAGGCGGCGCGCGGTGTAGGACAATATGTCGTCGATCGACTGTTCGACCGAGGTGAGGCCGAGCTGGCGGACGAGCTCGAGCATGAGTTGCGCGCCCTTCTCGTTCGCCGCGATCTGGACCTTGAGGTCGGCAATGCGGTCGGCGGGCTCGCGGCTGTTTTCCGCGATCAGCGTGAGCATGCCGGTGTCGAGCTCGCCTTCGCGGACGATGCGGACCAGCGGAATACGCAACCCTTCCTCGAACACGGTGCGCGCCGTGGGCGAGACCGATCCGGGATAGGTACCGCCGACATCCGAATGATGGCCGATATTCGCCGCAAAGAAGCGGCATTTGCCCTCCCAGAAGATCGGCGTCACGATCGTGATGTCGGGTGCGTGAGTGCCGCCGGCGAGGTAGGCGTCGTTGCAGATGAAGACATCGCCATCGCGGACATTCTCGATGCCGTAGCGCTCCAGCACGGTCTCCACCCCGCCCGATAACGAACCCAGATGCATCGGAATATGCGCGGCCTGCGCGATCAGGCGACCACGACCGTCGAACATCGCGACCGAACAGTCCTTGCGCTCCTTGATATTGGGGGAAAAGGACGCGCGGACCAGGCGATTGCCCATATCCTCGGTGATCGACAGCAACCGGTTGGAGAAGACCTCCATCGCGATCGGATCGAAGAGCTTGTCCTCAGGGATTGCGGGAATGAAATCGGCGTCCGCCATGTCGGCACTCCTACTCGAAGATCGAAACGATGAGATTGCCGACCGGATCGACCGTGATGGTCTGGCCGGGTTGGACGACGATCGTCGAGCTCATCTCCTCGATGATCGCCGGGCCCGCGAAGGTGCGCCCCACGGGCAATTGCGCGCGGCGGTAGATGCCGGTCTCCACCCAGCCATGGGCGGGACCGAAATAAACTTCGCGGCGCCCCTTGATCGGCTCCACCCCCGATGCGGGGACGGACGCGCCGTGCGACACCTTGGAGACGCGGCCTACCGCCTGGACGCGGCAATTGACGATCTCGACCGGCCGATCGGTCACGTCATACCCATGTTCATGCACATGTTGCTGGCGGAAACGGGCGATCATGCCGTCGAGGCCGGCGGGATCGACGCCGTCGAGCGGCACCGTCACCTCGAAATTCTGCCCGTCATAACGGGCATCGACCATGATGCGCAGCGCGCGCTTCTCCTCGACGACGCCCTCGCGATCGAGCCAGACACCTGCTTCGGCGCGCATCTCGTCGAGCACGACACAGGTCCGTTCCCACGCCGCCTGATCGGCGATGCTCAGCACGCTGCGGACGAAATCCATCGCGATGTCGGACAGCAGAATGCCGCGTGCGCACAGGGTTCCTGGTTCCTGGGGGATCAATACCGTGCGGATCCCGCAATCCTGTGCGAGGTCGCAGGCATGGAGCGGTCCGGCGCCGCCATAAGCGAACAGCGCGAAATCGCGGATGTCGTAGCCACGCTCGGTGGAGACCGAGCGGATGGCGCGGCTCATATTGGCGTTGGCGATCCTGAGAATGCCGAATGCAGCATCCTCGACCGACAGACCCAGCGGCTTTGCGATCTTCTCCTCGATCACCGCGCGCGCCGCGGCGGCGTCGACAGGCAGGCGGCCCTCCAGCAGCGCGACCGGGTCGAGCCGGCCAAGCACGATATTGGCGTCGGTGATGGTCGGCTCCGTCCCGCCACGGGCATAGGCGACCGGGCCTGGCGCGGCGCCGGCACTGCGGGGACCGACCTTGAGCGCACCGGCATCGTCGATCGCGGCGATACTGCCGCCGCCCGCGCCGATCACATGGATGTCGATCATCGGCGTCTTGACCGGATAATCGGCGACCAGCCGGTCGGACGCGAATAGCGGCTTGCCATCGACGATCACCGATACATCGGTGGAGGTGCCGCCGACGTCGAAAGTGACGAGATTGAGGAAATTGGCGACACGGCCAACCTCGGCCGCACCGATCACGCCGGCCGCCGGCCCCGATACACAGGTGCGCACCGGTACCTCGCGCACGGTCTGCACCGACATCAGTCCGCCATTGGAATGGACGGTATCGAGCTCGCCGACGATGCCGAGATCGCTGACGCGACCAAGCAGACGTTCGAGATAGGCGCCCATGCGTGGCCCCATATAGGCGTTGAGCACGGTGGTGGACATGCGCTCAAACTCGCGGAATTCGGGCAGCACGCTCGACGACAGGCTGACATAGGCATCGGGCAGGATACGCCGCACGATCTCCGCGGCACGACGCTCGTGATCGGGGCGGCGATAGCTGTGGAGGAAGCAGATCACGACCGCGGCCACGCCGGCATCGGCCAGCGTCCGCGCGGCCGCCTCCACCTGCGCTTCATCGAGCGGCACGCGCACCGTGCCGTCGGACAGGACGCGCTCGTCCACCTCCAGCCTCAGCTCGCGCGGGACCAGCGGCGTCGGACGAGTGATCGAATAATCATAGAGATGCGGCCGGGTCTGGCGCCCGATCTCGAGCACGTCGCGAAAACCCCGCGTCGTGATGAGGCCGGTCAGCGCGCCTTTGCGCTCGATCACCATGTTGGTGGCAACCGTCGTGCCATGGCCGAGATGCCGGATATCGGCGGGGTCGACGCCATGCGCCGAAACGAGATGCGCCAGGCCGGTACCGATCGCCTCGGACGGATCGTGCGGAGTCGACGGCACCTTGAAATAGTGGACCGCGCCACCCTCCTCATCGAGCATGGTGAAGTCGGTGAAAGTGCCGCCCACATCGAAACCGATACGATACATCAGCCTAGCTTCCTCTTGTTGATCCAGGCGTCCGCGATCATGCGTCACGCATCGGACGGGCACCCGGATCTCTCACGCAGCGAACGGCGGATGCACCGAACGCGTTTCGAGGATCAGCACCTAATGTCCGGAAACCGCTGTCGCCTAACGCGATTTTCCGATGCCATCCGATCGGGCTTTGCGATCCTGGCGCAACGGACGCGGAATCCCGTCGGTCACAAATTTCGCCGATACGTTCCGATCGGAAGAAATGATTGGGCTTCTGCGGAGCAACGCGCCCTATTGCGGTTTCGGATCTTCGCTGCGCCGCCGACCGCTTCCTCCCGGTGGGATGAGGCTTTAGGGTCCAGACTTTCCGGAGCGACGTCACGGTATGAACACCCGTTTCCTAGAGACCTTCGTCTGGCTTTCACGGTTGAAGAGCTTCAGCCGGACGGCGGAGAAGCTCCATGCCAGCCAGCCCGCAGTGTCGGGCCGCATCGTCGCGCTCGAAGACCTGCTCGGCGTCACGCTCTACGAGCGCAACGTGAAGGGTTTCGAGCTGACCCCGGCCGGCCGCCGGATCCTCGATCGCTGCGAAGAGATCGTCCAGCTCTCGCAAGAGCTGAAATCGATAGCGACCGAGGATAATGTTCTCGGCCGCCCGATCCGGATCGGCGCATCCGATGCGATCAGCCTGAGCTGGATGCCCGATCTCGTCGAAGTGCTGAACGCCAAATATCCCGGCTACATGTTCGACATCGTCACCGATTCAGCGCCCAATCTGTCGCGCGCACTGCTTGCCGACGAACTCGACATCGCGCTGATCGCCAACGGCATCGACGAGCATCGCATCGTCAATGCGCCATTGTGCAACTATCGTATGGCGTGGATGGCGAACCCCAGGAAGTTCGACGTTCGCAAGCCGATCAACATCGAGCAGCTTTGCGACCTCCCGATCATCATGCCGCCGCCCTCCACGCCCGGCTATATGTGGCAGGTGGAGTATCTGAAGCGGCACAATATCGATTATTCACCCGACGCGAAGCGGCCGCTGCGGATTTCCTGCGGCTATTCGCCGGGCACCGGTATCCAGATGGTCGCGCTCGGCTTCGGTGTGATGCCGTTGCCCGTCCTGCTCGCCAGGCCATGGCTGACCCAGGGCGATCTGGCACTGATGCCGGTCAAGGAGCCTTTTCCGCCCTGGTGCATGTTCGCGTCCTACAAGTCGCCGCCGACCATTCCGGTGATCACGGGACTGGTCGAAACCGCACAGGCAGTCGCCAAGGCCTTTGCGGACCGCCGCGGCGGGGATGATTTCTGGCCCTAATCATTTACCGCCGCCTTGATATGGCGGCGCCAAATATCGATCCGTCATGAGGATGCTTTTGCATTCTCGATTGCGTCGATGAGGACGCGTTCGTCCCCGATATGGTTCATCAGGATCAGGATGAGGCGAGCATTGATCCGCTGGCTCTCCGCGGCATCGCATCCAGCGTGCGCGTCAAGCAGACGGGCATAGACGTCGTCGGGCTTCGTCAGATTGGCTTCGGTCATCAACGTCATAGGCCCTGAGCTTTCAATAAAGCGGCTCGAACATGTTCCGCATCCGGCCGCTTCCAGCGCGCGGCGACATATTGATCGGGGCGGATCAGCATGGCAGCCCCCTTGCCGAGCGCCAGGCGTTCGGCCACGACTTCGCTTCCGGGGGTGGCTGCAAGCTCGATCAAGCGCACCCCATCCGGCAGAGGCAGGTTGACGCCATTGCACACCAGAGTGAAGTGCCCTTTGAGGCTTTCCAGCAACCAGCCTGAACCCAGCGGAGCATCGATTGCCGGCGAACCTGGAGCAATGCCAAGGCCATGCCAGTCATCCTCATCGGGCGTATTCAGCGGGCTGTTCGGGTAGCTGACCGGCGTGGACAAGCGACCGCTGTTCACCAGCGCGCGTGCAAAGCCGAATTCCCCGGCCAATTCGAGAACAGCGTCGCGAAAGACATGACTCGCCTCGTTCTTCGGAGAGAGGAAATCGGTCGAGCGCGTCGAGTTGAGGATATTCTCGTCCGCCGTGACGATCGCTTCGTGATCATATGTTTCGAGCAGCGAGGTGCCGGCGCGTCCGGTCAGGACATGGTCGAGCTTCCAGCCCAGATTGTCGATGTCGGCAAACCCGCCATTGCAGCCCCGGGCACCGAAGGGCGAAACCAGATGCGCCGAATCTCCGGCAAAGATCACGCGCCCGTGTAGAAAGCGCGCCATTCGCCGGCACTGGAAGCTGTAGATCGAATACCAGACCGGCTCATATTCGATATCGTCGCCGAGCATTCCCCGGATCAGGGGATCGACATTTTCAGGCCTTGCGCATGTTTCGCGATCGATGCCCGAACCAAGCTGGAAATCCAGACGCCAGATGTCGTCGGGCTGCTTGTGCATGAGCGCGGTCTTGCCGGGATTGAAGGGCGGATCGAACCAGAACCACCGCTCCGACGGCCGGTCACCGCGCATCCTGATATCGGCGATCAGAAAATTGTCCTCGAACACGCGTCCTTCGAACTCGAGGCCCATGTCCTTGCGCATCGTCGACCGACTTCCGTCGCACGCGACAACCCAGTCGGCATGCTGCCGGTAACATCCCTCGCCCGTCATCACCGACAAATCGACGCCATCCACCCCTGGGGTCACGCCTGTCACCTCATGGCCCCAGCGGAGTTCCACGTTCGGCAACTCGGCCAGTCTCGCGATCAACATGTCTTCGAGACGATATTGCTGCAGATTGATGAAACCAGGCATTTTCTGGTTCTTCAGGGGCAGCACGTCGAACTGGTAGACGGGGTCCCTTCGATCCTTCCAGAAGACCTTCCCGACATTCCAGGTGACGCCGTGCGGAACCGCAGCCTGCGCCACGCCAAGACGATCGAGAATGTCGAGGGACCGTTTCGAGTAGCAGATCGCTTTCGATCCGGCGGCGACAAAGTCGAACTTGCCCAGCACAACCACCTTGTGGCCGCGCATACCCAGGTCGATGGCCAGGGCCAGGCCCACGGGACCGGCGCCGACAATGGCCACCGGCGCCTCGCATCGGTGTTGCGGCGGTATCGGCGTCGTGCCGATCGAACGCCAGACGGGAAGCTCCGGGTTCAACGCGGTCAGCCCTGAAGCTGATCCCAGACCTGCCGGTCGAGTTCCATCGTCCAGATTTCGGGCCAGTCCTTGCCGTCCATCTCGTCCCAAAGCCGCTTCACATCGAATGGCAGACAATGTTCGAAGATCGGCCAGCGGCCGAATTTGGGCGCAAGCGCTTCGTGGCACGCCAGAAACGCGTCCTTCAACGAACCGCCGCTGCCGTGAACCTTCGCGGTCTGCGCGATCATCGTCGTCAGGAAATCCCGCGTCTGTTCGATCGCGCGATCGCAAGCAGCCCTTCCTTGCGCCACTGCGCCTCGACCGCCCACAAGCCGCTCGGCCGGGAATGCCTTGACCCTGTCGAGAGTGGCGGTGGACCAGTCGAAATGGAAGGCATCGCCCGTGTACAAGGCGGCTTCGGCCTCGACGAGATCGCCGGCAAATAATGTGCGGCTCTTTTCATGCCAGACGACGATGTCGCCGGCCGTGTGGCCGCGTCCGCAGAACTGCAATTCGAGATGCCCGCGATCGCCGCCCAGCTCGATGCGAAGATTGTCCTGGAAGGTCAGGGTCGGCCAGGTGAGGCCGGCTATCCCCTCGGGCTCCTTGAAAAGACGCGGCATACGGCCGAACTCACTGGCCCAGTCCTGCTCCCCGCGTTCGGCGATCAGCCGGCGCGTCGCGTCGCTGGATATGATGACGTCCGCCTCGAAGGCACTCGCGCCGAGGACGCGGACCGCATGATAATGCGTCAGGACGAGATACCGGACAGGCTTGTCGGTATGCTCGCGCAGCTTCGCCAGCCAGTCGCGTGCCGCCGACGGCGTGGCGCGAGCCTCGATGCAGACAAGAAAATCCTCGCCTTCAAAGGCGCCCACATTGGGGTCCCCTTCAGCCGTCAGCGCATAAACGCCGTCGGCGAGGATCTCCAGCGTCTCGGTCTTGGGGCTGAGATCCGAAGAGGATGCGAATGATTTGGTCATGATGCCCTCAGGGAATGTGATTAAGCAGGCTGTATTTGAGGAAGAAGTCCACCTCTTTGTAATCAGGATATAGGGCAACAATCCGGGCCGTTGCATCGGCCCGATTCTTCGCCGTGGCGACTATGCGCAGATAATCGTCGAAATAGCGGATCTGTGCGTCGACCATCGACAGATCGCCCGGATCGCCATGGCCGGGATAGACGACAGGATTGAGGGCACCGAATTGCTGGCGTATCCGCACCAGTTCGGCGCGCCAGGCCGCCACCCGCGCCAGCGTGATGTCATCGCCCATCCAGGGATGGACCTTGTTGTAACCAAGGTCCGACAGAAACAGCGCGTTGATCGAGCGGCAATAGAGCGTCGCCATGTGCGGTGCTTCGGTCGCCGGATAGCCGGTGCTGACCTCGCAGCCTCCTCCCCCGGTCAGGTCCAGCGTCGCGCCGGGAAGCAGCCCGATCGTGCGTTCATAGTCGAACCCCTGGGGAAATGCCGCCGATCTGGGCCGCAAGGGGCGCTCCAGGGGTGACTCCGCTTCGGTCGCGCCGCCCTGATCCATATAGATCGCATAGTCCTTCACATCGCGCCTGATGGCCTCGTTCGCCACCCGGATGCGGGCCTTCGGAAACCGATCCCGAAAGACATGCATGCCTGTGAAATGGTCCGTGTGGCCATGCGTGACGAAGACCTGCGTCAGCGGCAATCGCAACGAGCGCACCAATTCGACGAGTTTTTCAGCTTCATACCCCTTGCGCTGGACATCGACGACGGTGAGGCTTTTGCCATTGGAAATTATGAAGGAATTCACCGTGGCAAAGCCGCCCTTGTAGACGGTCACCGTCAGCGGCGGCGCGGCGGGCTTGGCGGACACCGACGCCGGAATTGCAGCCAGGAGCAATGCTCCCAGCAGATTAGAGATTCTTGAAGCCATTGGTTTCCCTTGCGAGTGTATCGAGATAGCGCTTCAGGAATTCACGGCGTTCGGGGAGGAGCGCCTGACCAGCCTTCGACACCACTTTCGGCGGCACCGCATCCAGATTGGCCTTCAGGCCGTGCACGACGGCGAGCCCGTCCGGCGAACCGCCAATGATCGTCCCCGTCAAATCGACGGTCGCGGTCAGCCGGGCAATGCCGACCGCGCCCAGCCAATCGAGAGCATCGGCATCGTGCAAGTAGGTGGCCTCCGCCCCGACGGGATCGCGGAAGAACATATGCGTGCGGATGGCCGACTGCACGGCAGGCAGCTTCGCCATCGGAAAGCCCGCGTCTTTGAGGATATCCCCCACCAGTGCGGCCGCGCGGTCCGCATGATCGACATCCTTCTGGGCATAAGCCGGGAATGCCGCGATGTCGTGCAGCATGGCCGCAGCGAAGAGAATATCGTCGTCGACTGCGACGCGATCGGTGCCGGCGAGTTCCTTGGCGAGTTCATAGTCCCGCACGGAGTGGCTATAGCCCCAGGCCGGATGCTTCAGCTTGGCCTCGGCGAACTGCCGCACCTTTTCGCGCCATCCGGTATCGGGCTGAGCCGAAGCCGTCGTAACCGACAGAATGGCGGCGATGCCCAGGAACAGCCTTGCAATCATGCCCCCAATTCCTTTGCCAGATCGTCGACCCAATCGTCCTGAAACGCCTGCGCGCGAGCGCCGGGCTGCCACAGCGAGAACATTTCCATTTCATGGTCTTCGACCGCGGTGCGGATCCCGCTCAGCGTTTCGAGCACAGCATGGCCGCAAAACGGCACATAGGCTTCGGCATAGCCCCCTTCATGAACGACCACGAGCCGCCCGCCGCACAAGTCCGCGGCTGCCTCCATCACCATCCGGGTCATCTCGCGAAAGGATTCGCTGTGAAGCAGCATCCGGGCGAGCGGGTCCACCGCATTGGCATCAAGACCGCCTGCGACCACGATCGCCTCGGGCCCGAATGCCGCCAGCGCGGGCAGGACGATCTTTCGCATCGCCCGCAAATAGGTTTCATGCCCCGACCCGGCCGGCAGCGGAATGTTGATGTTGGTCCCCTGCCCCGGACCACCGCCCCTTTCGTCCGCGCCGCTATAGCCGGGCGGAAAGCAGCGGTCCTGATGGATGGAGATGGTCAGCGTGTCGGCACGATCATAATAGACATGCTGGGTGCCGTTGCCATGATGAACATCCCAATCGAGTATGACGACTTTCCCGAGACCATGTTTCGCTCTCGCGGCCTCGACGGCGATCGGGATATTGCACAGGAGACAAAAGCCCATCGGCATATCCGGCAGGCAGTGATGCCCTGCCGGCCGGCACAGTGCATAGGCATTCGCGAACTGCCCGGCGACGACCGCATCGAGCGCGCCGACGGCCAGACCGGCCGAGATGCAGGCGATCTCATAGCCGCCCTTGCTGAAGGGCGCGAGTTGGCCGAGATCGCCTCCGCCCGCATCGCTTAGCGCCTGGAAACGATCGAGATATTCGGCAGGATGGATCCTGAGCAGATCCTCCCTGCAGGCGGGCTCTGCTCTGGGCAAAGCAAGCGAGTCCACGATCCCGGAGGCCTGCGCCAGGTTCAACAGCCTGCGCTTCGAATCCGGCGTGTCGGCGCCATAGGTGCCGGTCGGCGGTTGAACCCAGGTGTCCAGCGGGAAGAACAGCGCCTGGACGCCCGTCGAATGCCAGAAGCAGCGTTCGTTCTGGTAGAGTGCCGTGCGCGACATTTTCCGGCCCTTTTCTCTAGCGACTGCCCGCAGTCTCTCGGGCAAATATCCTGCTGCCGGCGATCCAGGTCTCGGCGGGCTGGATCGTGTGGATCTGCGTGACCGGGATGTCGAAGGGGTTGCGATCGAGCACGACGAAGTCGGCCGATTTTCCGGGCGCCAGCGATCCGGCCTCGCGATCGATTCCCATGCGGCGCGCGGCATTGATCGAAAACATGTCGATTGCCTGCGGCAGCGTGATCGCCTCATCCACCCCAAAACTGCGTTCGCTCCCTCCGGGATTGCGCCTGGTGATCGCAGTCTCGATCCCGATCCATGGATTGGGTGTGGGAACGACCGCCCAGTCTGACCCGGCAATGGTCAGCGCCCCGGCCTTGAAGCCCTCCTTGATCGGCCACACCCGATCGATACGGGGTTTCCCCACCGCAGTGGTGATGTCGTCGTTGATGGGTTGCGGATCCCAGAGATAGGGTGAGAACTCGACCGCGACGTTCAGCGCCTTGAATCGGGGTAGATCAGCCGGATCCACAAAGGTGGAGTGCCCGACCTGATGAATGGGACCACCCAGGCCATTGGCCTTGCGCGCCGCCTCGATCGCATCAAGGGCCGCGCGAACGGCACGATCGCCGGCCGCGTGGAACATCACGGTGATGCCCTGCTTGTCCCATGAGGTCACGAGTTTCGCCATCTTCTCAGGATCGAAAAGCAGAAGCCCCTCCGCGGGCGCGTTCGGCTGCCCGGCCTGATACGGTGCGAGCATGGCCGCAGTGTGGCTTTCGGTGGGGACACCGTCAGCGAAGACCTTGATGCAATTGGCATTGAAGGTCTTGCGGCCATATTGCCGCCGCGCCGCCACCGTCTGTTCGAAGCCGGGATTTGCCTGCCCCGCTTCCGAAAAGGCAATGCAGGCCTGCACATGCTGGCGAAGAAGGCCCTTGTCGGCAAGTTGCGCATAGACTTCGAGATCGTCGCGATAGGCCATGGCCTCGACATAGCCGACCACGCCATATCCCGAGAGCATGGCCAGGTGCCCCTGCAGGTTGCGGACCGTCTGCGCCTGTGGCTGGGGCGGGATCTTGGCTGTCACCAGCCGCCCCGCGGTTTCCCGCAGGATACCGGTGGGCTTTCCGGCACCATCGCGTTCGATGATGCCGCCTTCCGGATTGGGTGTAGCATCGGTGATGCCGGCAGCCACCAGCGCAAGCGAATTTGCCCAGATACTGTGGCCGCTGACGTCAAACAGCATGACGGGGTTGTTCGGCGAAATCCGGTCGAGCGTGGCCGTGGTGATCGGCGTGCCCTGCAGCAGCGAGGCCTGCCATTGGCCGCCCGCGACCCAGTCACCGGGCTTGGCCGCTTTCACACATGCAGCGACAAGATCGAGCAGCGTTTGCGCGTTCGCATCTTGCGGGATGCTGCACTGCCCCTCCCCCCCTTTTGCCTGCAAAATCGGATGTACGTGCATGTCGTACAAGCCGGGCAGGATGGTCTTTCCTTTGAGATCGACGATCTGACGCGCCCGCCCGCGCCATTTCGCCGCCTCGGCTTCGTCGCCGGTTTTCGAAATGCGACCGGCGGTCACTTCCATGGCGCTGCGCCATCCGCCTGGCGTGTAGATCTTCCCGTTGACGAACAGGATGTCGGCTTGCGCGGGTGCGGCATTGGCCACGCCCGCCGGGCAAGTGAGGGCGAGCGCAACTGCACAGGAAAGCACGATCGGTTGCCGGAGCTTCGGTCTGTTGAAACGGAACATTACGCGGGTCCTTCATTCTTGCCCGAACGGGCCTGCTCGCCAGATTTTCAGTAACGATAGCTTGCGGTCAAACCGAAGGTGCGCGGACGGAGGGTTTCGCGACGGAAGAACTCCCCGGGGTTCTGCGCGCGTTCCCGGCGCGTCCATGTCGCCTTGTCGAGGATGTTGTTGACGAACAGCGAGATATCGAAGTTGCCGGGGCGAACGCCGAGACGCGCCGACCAGAAGGTCACCGCCGGTGGCAACGTCAGATCCGTGTCGATCGCACCATTTGCCGGGTTGAGGAAAGGCGGCAGCGACGTCTGCTTGGCCCGATAGTCAAAATCGGTCCGGAAATATCCGCCTCTGGATTTGAACAAGTCGAAATCATATTGCCCGTGCAGCGAGACCGTCCATGGCGCGCCCAATACGTGATCGCCCTTGCTGATGATCGGCACGGTTGCGGTCGGTCCGCCCGTGATGGTGTCGAGGAATTTTGCATTTACATAGCCGACCTCGGCCTGGAGCGTCAGCCGGTCGGTCGGCTTGAGTTCCAGCTGAAGGTCAAATCCGCGACTGCGCGCCTGCCCAAGGTTGGACGAGAACTGGAAGCCGCATGAGTTGAGTCCGACGGGCTGCTGAATGTCTTTCCAATCGATCTGATAGACGCTGGCCTGAACGCTGCCGAGGCCGCCGCCGAAACGGCTCTTGACGCCCAATTCATAACTCCAGACCGAGTCCGACTTGAAATTGGCCGGCCGTCCGCCCGGGTAGCCGATCGAAGCGAGCTCGGGGCCGCAGAAAGTCCCCACTTGCGGATTATACCCACCCACGCGGAAACCGCGGGATGCGGACGCATAAACCAATGTGTCGGGCGTCACCTGATAGTTGAGGCCGAATTTCGGGGTAATCGGATTCTCGGTCTGTCGGCCGCGATCTTCGACGAGTGGTCCCACGACGAACCCCTGCGCGATACTGTGAATCGAGAAAACGGTATGGCTGTAGCGCAGGCCGGCGATCGCGGAGATCTTGTCGGTGATCTTGTAGGTCAACTGGCCGAATATCGCAGCCTGCTTGTCGGTGGCGACCGCATTCTGGTCATAGACCGAAAACCCCGGCTGGGGATTCGCCTCACCGAAAAGATAGACCGGCAGATAAGGGTCGACGACCTGCTGGAGTGACGTCTGCCTGGCATGCGCATAAAAGCCGCCAAGCACCCAGCTGAAGGCGCTGTCCGGCTGGCTCGACTGAAGCCGGATTTCACCCGTCCAGTTCTTTTGCGCGATCAGAAAATCGGAAGGCGCCTGTTGATCGGGGAAAAGAGGCAGGCTGTTCACACCCGTGAACAGCGTCTGATCGAAAGTGGTATAGTCCTGGACGAATGTCTGCCGACGATCGAAATAGGACCCGACCGCGATCAGATCGACTCCGCCAAGCTCCACGCTGGCGTTCAGCGCCGCAAGATAGAATTTGTCGCGGCTCTTTTCGCGGACCTGATTGGCATTGCGGAAGTCATGCTGGTCATAGTCGGAGTACAGCTCCCAGGATTCGGCGCTGTCATTGCCCTTGATATCCTGGAAGAAGAAGGACGGCGTGATCTTGACGGTCGACGATGGCTGCCACGTCAATGCCGCGCGGCCGACATAGCTGTCCATCCGGTTCGCGTTCTTGTCGACGACCTGTTCGGTGAACGAACTGATCCTGTCGACGAAGCCGCCGTCACGGCGAAAATAACCGCTTGCGGCGAAAGCCAGCGTGTCGGCGACCAGCGGCCCGCTCAGCGCGACACCGGCTTCGCCATTGGCCCCGCCATGCTCCGTGCTGCTGAGTTCGGCGCGTCCATAGATATTCAGATCGCCGAAGCTTGGCTGCTGGGTGATGAAGCGCACGGTACCGCCTTCGGAACCGGCGCCGAACAGCGTTCCCTGCGGACCGCGAAGCACTTCGACGCGCTCGAGATCGAAGACGACCGGGTAGGTGTTCCCGCCGCCATAGCCGAGTTGACGGATCTGGATCGGCACATCGTCGATATAGACGCCCGTCGTCGCGGCGCCGACCGACGAATTCACGCCGCGGATCGCGATGTTCGAGGTCGTGTTGCTGCGCTCGATCGTGACCCCCGGGGTCTGACGGACGATATCCGAGAAATCCCTGATACCGCGGCTGTCGAGAGTCTCGCGCGACAGGGCGCTGACGCTGATCGGCACCTTGTTGATACTCTCCCTCTGACGCGTCGCCGTGACAATGATCTCGCCGGGATCGTCAGCTTGATCGCCGGCCTGGCTGTCCTGCGCAAAAGCCGCCGGAGCGGGAGCAAGCAGCGCCAGCGGGCTGATTGCCAACAAGATTTGATGGGTTTTGGTTCGCATGAGTAAAGCCTTCGCCTCCCTGAGATTTGTCTTTTTTGACCACCGTCGATCTGCGATCGATGGTAGCCGAGCACGAAGAATTCTTCTGTCACCTGAACTGATGACACCTGCCTGGCGGCTGCGCATCGCGCGGGATCAAAGCATCAAAAGTTTCGGAGCACCTCGCTCAAATCTTATATTTTCCGCACCGGGTCATCGCGCCGCAAAGTCTCGAATATACCATGGACGACATCACCCGCTCCGCCACTCGCATTTCCGGTCAACGCATTTTGTTTGATCGAAACTATCTTTTCTTCGATCTTCCATCGGATACCGGATTGGGACGGCGGAATACCATTTCGCCATCTATGAACGTCATCATCACGCGCGTTTCGTGGATTTCGGTATTTGGAATTTCATAGGGATTTTGCTCCGTTACGATGAAATCGGCACGCATGCCTTCGGCCAGGGCGCCGGTCCGACCGAGCCCCATCAATCGGGCGCCATTCTCCGTGAAGAGTTTGAATGCCTGCTCCCGACCGATCGCTTCCGTCGGCGCGAGCTGCTCCGCACTGCCGCCGGGACGCGCGCGGGTCACCAGGGTTTCGATCCCGAGCCATGGATTGACCGAGGGGATCACCGGCCAATCCGAACCGGCGACGACCAGAGCGCCACTCGCCACCCCTTCGGCGACGGGCACCCAGCGCGTCATTCTCTCCGGGCCGACCGCCTTGAGGATATCGACCGAGGCAATGGGCGTCGGGTACCAGATGAAGGGGGAAAATTCCCAGGCGGCATGGAGCGCCTTGACCCGAGGGATATCCGAAGGATCGACGAACGTGCTGTGCCCGACGGCATGGATCGGCCCATTGGGGCCATTGGCATTGCGCGCATAGGCAATGGCGTCGATCGCGGCCCGAACGGCAGCATCGCCCGCCGCATGGAATTTGACCGACAATCCCATCTTGTCGAAGCGCGCCAATGCGGCATTGAGATCGGCCTGCGGGATCATCAGCAGCCCCCGCGCGGGACGCGTGTCCCCCTCCCCGCGATCGGCATAGGGTTGCAGCATCGCTCCGGTGTGGCTTTCCGTTGGAACGCCATCCAGGAACAGCTTGACGCAATCAGGCTTGAATCGTGTCGTCGTGAAGCCGGCCCGGTTTGCGATCAGCCGTTCGCCCATTTCGTTCTGGACGGCTTGCTGCGCGTCCCAGACGATGCATCCCCGGATATGCTGCTTGACCAGCCCCTCCCGGCTGAGCTGCGCGAAAGGCTCGATATCGGCGTCGCGGATCGAGGCCACGGTGAAAGCGGTGATGCCGTAGGACAACATGGTATCGGTGGCCCATTGGACCGCCGAACGGCGGGCTGCGAGGCTGTCTGCGGGCAAGATACTCTCGACCAGGCTGGTCGCATTCTCGCGCAGCAGACCGGTCGGCTCCCCCTTGTCGTCACGTTCGATGATACCGCCCACGGGATCGGGCGTATTGCGATCGATCCCCGCGCGCTGGAGCGCTTGCGAATTGACCCAGATGCTATGGAGCGCCTCGTCGTTGAGCAGGACGGGATTGTGCGGCGCGATCGAGTCCAGAAAAGCACGCGTTTGCTGGCCCGGGAGAAAAGCCGCCGCAACCCAATTGCCCCCCTTGATCCACTCGCCGGGGCGCGTGCGCGCGGCGCAGGCCTTGACCGATGTCGCGATCACGTTTGCCGCTGCGCCCGGCGGAAGCTGGCAACTCGCCGCCGCAAGGCCTGCGAACAGGGGATGCACGTGTGAATCGACCAGACCCGGCATCACGGTCATGCCGCGGACATTAAGTTCCCTCGCCCCGCGGCTTAGCAGCTTGCGCATCGCGGCGGCCCTGCCGACGCCGACGATCCCCCCATCACGGACGGCCATTGCCTGCGCCCACCCTTCCGGAGTCTTGATCCGGCCGCCAAGGACGAGCAGCTCCGATCGCGCGGGCTGGCCGCTTGCCGTTCCGGTCAGAGCCAGTGCCGCCGCGATGGACAGGCTCCAGCCCAACCGGCGAAGAGCGGAATGCGGCCGCATCAGATCATCCCCAGAAAAAACTGGTTGCTGTGCGATATCCGGTAGCGATCATAGGCGCGGCGTCGGTACGTGAGCACCGAGGACTGGGCGATGCCCAGGTCCAGTGAGATTGCTTCTGCGGTCATACCGACCATCGTACGTGCGCAGACCGCGCGCTCGCGATCCGTCAGGTCGCCAAAAATCTGTCCGAGCTGAACCTCGATCTTTCCTATCGAACATCGTGGATCGACAGCCAAAGCGCTCATGACAAGGGCTCCCTATAGCCTAGAGGGTTTCGCCGAGACGCGTATGATCCAGCCGCGTCGCTTCGCTTCGGATCAAAGCCGGAATCGCGGCCGCGAGCGGCAGATGCGTCTCGTTGCAATATGCCAGGACTGCCACCGAATCTTGCGGCGCCTTGTATGGAACGGCCATCTTCTTCATCTTCTTTCTCCCCCTATGCGCCGACGACGGCACGTTTATCGGTCACGCGCCGCGCCTTGCCCTCCGATCGGGCAACGCCGCCGGGCTGCACGATCTGCACGTTGACGCTGACCCCGATCAGCGACTTGATCTTGTGGATGAGGTCCCGGCTATCGCGCTGCTGTTCGTCGACCGACGCTTCGGGACGATGCTCGACCGCAAGCGTCATGACATCCATCCGGTCGGGCCTGGTAAGCTCGATCGCATAATGCGGCGCGAGCGCCGGGCAGGTGAGGATCACTTCCTCGATCTGGCTGGGAAAGACGTTCACCCCGCGCACGATCATCATGTCGTCGCTGCGCCCCGTGATCTTCGCGATACGCCGCATCGGCCGCGACGTGCCCGGCAGCAATCTGGTGAGATCCCGCGTACGATAACGGATGACCGGCATCGCTTCCTTGCTGAGCGATGTGAAGACGAGCTCGCCCTCTTCGCCGTCGGGAAGAACCCGGCCCGTTTCGGGGTCGATGATCTCAGGATAGAAATGATCCTCCCAGATCGTCGGACCGTCCTTCGCAACGCCGCATTCCTGCGCCACGCCCGGCCCCATCACTTCCGACAATCCGTAGATATCGAGCGCCTGGATCGCGAACGCGCCTTCGATTTCCCGCCGCATCGCTTCGGTCCAGGGCTCGGCGCCGAATATGCCGATCTTGAGCGAGGTCGCGGCAGGATCGAGACCGCGTTTGTGATATTCGTCCAGCATGGCCAGCAGATAGCTTGGCGTCACCATGATGATGTCGGGCCGGAAGTCGGCGATCAGTTGCATCTGCTTTTCGGTCTGGCCGCCACTCATCGGAATGACGGCGCAGCCGAGTGCCTCGGCCCCGTAATGCGCCCCGAGCCCGCCGGTGAACAAGCCATAGCCATAGGCGATGTGGACCTTCATGCCGCTTCGCCCGCCGGCCGCATGGATCGATCGCGCGACAAGCTGCGCCCATGTCTCCAGATCGGCTTTCGTGTAGCCGACGACAACCGGCTTGCCGGTCGTCCCCGACGACGCGTGAAGCCGTGCCAGCCGCTCCTGCGGCACGGCGAAGAAATCGAAGGGATATGCGTCCCGAAGATCCGCCTTGGTCGTGAAGGGAAAGCGCGAGAGATCGTCCAGCGAGCCGAGATCGTCGGGATGGGCGCCGGCGGCCTCGAATTTCTCCCGATATCGCGGATTGCCCGCATAGGCATGATTGAGCGACCAGCGCAGGCGTTCGAGCTGAAGAGACCGCAATTCGTCGATCGACGCCCGCTCGATCGGATGCAAGGTCTCGATCACGAGTGGATCACCTGAACCGACGTGCATTCGGCCAGGCCAAGCGCGGCGAACTCGACCCCGATACCCGACTGCTTCACCCCTCCGAATGGGGCGTCGGGACGGATCGCGCCATGATTGTTGATCCACACGCTGCCGCATTCGAGGCGGGCGGCGATCGTGCGTGCCTTTTCTGTGTCGCTCGACCAGACCGAACCGCCCAACCCGTTCTCGCTGGCATTGGCCTTCGCAACGACGTCGTCGAGGTCGGTGAATCTGATGACAGGAATGGCCGGCCCGAACTGCTCTTCATCGACGATCGCCATGCCGTCCTTCGCATCGGCAAGGATCGTGACCGGGTAGAACGACCCCGGGCCGTCGAGCGGTTCCCCGCCACACAAGACCCGCGCCCCTTCCCGCTTCGCACGCTCGACAAGGCTTTTGACCCTCTCGAACTGCATCGGATTTTGAACCGGACCGAGATGGCTCGCCGCGTCCAGGCCATTGCCCGTGACCACGTTCGTGGCAAAGGCAACCAGCCGCTCGCAGACGTCGTCATAGACTGAATCATGGACATAGAGGCGCTTGAGCGCCGCGCAGGTCTGCCCGTTATTGATGAAAATGCCCCAGAACAGCTTCTCGATGCTGGCATCGAGATCGACATCGGCAAGCACGATGCCCGCATCGTTTCCGCCCAGTTCGAGCGTGAGGCGCTTCAGGTTCGCCGCCCCGCTCGCCATGACCTTGCGCCCCGTCGCCGTCGAACCGGTAAAGATGATCTTGTCGATCCCCGGATGATCGGCCATCGCCTGCCCGATCTCGTTCCGGCCGGTCACGACATTCAGCACGCCCGGCGGCAAGGCGCTCTGCAACAACTCGCCCAGTCGCAGCGTCGCGAGCGGCGTATTGGGCGAGGGTTTGAGAACCACCGTATTGCCTGCCTGAATGGCCGGCATGATGTGCCAGATCGCGATCATCACCGGGAAATTCCACGGCGTGATCGAACCGATCACGCCGATCGGCTTGCGATGGAGAGTCACACGGGCGGCATCGTCATCCTGGATCGTCTCGACCGGAAGCTCCAGGCTCGCCGTATACCGCGTCCAGGCGATCGCCCCGCCGATTTCCCATTGCGAGCCCAATCCCCCCAGAGGCTTGCCCTGCTCGCGCGTCGTCAACTCGGCAAGTTCCGCCGCATTTGCCTCGATGATCTCTGCCATCCTGACCACCGCCGCATTGCGATCGGCCTGCGGCCGCGTGGACCAGGCGGCGAAAGCGCGTCTGGCAGCCGCAACGGCGGCGTCCAGCTGGTCGGCCGATGCGGCCGGCGCCATCGCCACGACCGCCCCCGTGGCTGGATCATATACCTCGAATGCCTCGCCTGCGGGCAACTGCTTGCCGTCGATGGTGAGGGTGAACGCGTCTGTCATGGCCGACGGCCTCTCTTTTCTGGTTTGATTGAATCAGGGTTTTGCCGGTTGTTGCGCCTTCGACCGGAGCTCGGGCGGCATCTGCGCGATGAGTGCCGCCCGAACCGAATTCACGTCCTGCAGGCGGCGTTGGCGCAACATGCCGATCTCCGCGGCGCTGAAGGGCTTGAATTCGGCGGACACGGTCGGCCCCATTGTCGGAACCAGCCAGTTCATCAGCGCCGCAAGATCGGCATCGCCGAGCGTCGAATTGGCGACGCCGGGTACGCGCACGAGGAACTCCCGCCCTCCGGGCACCGTCAGAAAACTGGCAAGAAACCCCCGCATCGGCGGAACCTTGCCCGCCACGCCGTCACCATTGGGCGTGTGGCATCCCTGGCAGTTGGTCATGTAGTTGACCCGCGGACTGCGCGGCGTGCCGGTTTGCGCCGGCGACGCAAAGCCAGTCAGACCGGCAACCGCGCAGACAGCAACCGCACAGACAAGGGCCGCAAGACGCCGCATTGCGCTAGCCCGCTGGCCCCAGCACGACGGCCGTCGAACAATTGTAAACCAGGCCCGACTGGGTTCCGAGGCACCAGTTTATGTCGTTCGCGCCCTGCGGCTGATAAACCGGGGTGTCGCCTTCATTGCGATTGCACATGCACCGTCCGCAGGCGGACTTTCCGCAGCAATCATTATAGGAGATCACATAATCCTTGCCGTCCACCGGATTGCGGCAGGTGCCCACCCAGGTGATCGGCGATGGTTCGGAACCCGGGCCGCAACTCGACACCGATCCGCCGCAGCAAGAGCAGAGAAAGCCGTCAATGGCACAATAGCGCCAATAATCGCAGGATGCGGGATCCCCCTTTTCCCCCGGCTGGGGCTTCGCGGACTGGCCGAGGGCGCGGGAAACCGGCAGCGCCGGAATGGTCGTGACGAAGGCGGCCGCACTTATTCGCGCCAGAATGTTGCGGCGTGAAATGCCCTGCGCCGCGCGACGCGCCATCAATTCGGCAATTCGATCCAATCTCGACATGGCTTCAACTCCAACCCCATCAATTCCCGACGCGTTCTTGCGCACGCCGGGACAGAAATTCCTGTAGTGACGCGACACCGAGGTCCTGCGCTGCCAGCAGGCTCTCAAGGTGTTCGCGATTATTGACCAGGCCGGTGGCGGCGAGCCTTCCGTCGCCGGCGATCAGCACCGCATGCGGCAGCTTGGATACCCCATAAGCCAGGCCCAGCTTGGTCGAGAGGACAAGCGGGAAGTCGTGAAGCTGGCGCTCCTCGACCATCTTCCGCTGGGCGATCTCGTCGCCATCGCTCGCGAGCACCACCCTGAGCCGATCGCGCTCGTCATGGGCCAGACGCTTGATGACGGGGAGAAGCGTCTTGCAGACCGGACATGTCGGTGAGAGGAAAAAGACCAGCATCGATCTGCCCGCATCGGCGACACCGATCGACACCGGCGTCGTGTCGATCGCTCTCAATTCGAATTTGGGGGCAGGCTCGCCCACCTTGGGCCCGCCTGGCAGTACAAGAGCGCCGACCGGTCCCAGCCGCTCATGCAGCATGCCGACCTGCCTGAAGAGGGCGACGAGCAACGCCGAAAGCACAAGAATGAGAACCCATTGCAGGACAACGGCGACGGTCAGCGCGTGGATCATGATGCAATACTCCGGCCTGGAAGCGCGATCGCCGTGTCGAAAGCCGCGTAGAGCAGCCCCAGGATCGCGAGGGCGACGCCCAGCGAGAAAAAGTCCATCCATGCGAAAGCGCGTGCGGAGGTTGCCGACAGCGCCGACAGCACCGCCGAAGACGCGATCACGCAATTCCGGCCCACCATCAGCCAGCTCAGACGCGGGGCCGTGGCCGCAAAACCGATGCAGCCGCAGTCGATCCGGTCATTGCCCCGCACGATGTTCAGGCCGATGACGGCCGCATAAGCGACGAGCATGATCGCCGCGGCGTGAAGGCCGAGCGGCGTGAGCAGCACAGCGGCTGCCACCGCCAGTTCCGCCGCGATGACGGCGGCGGCGGCAGCCTGGCTCGCCTCGCGCGGGAGGATGCGATAGCCGGCAATGACCGCCCCGGTGCGCGGCCAGTCCCGAATCTTGTGCCAGGCGGACGCCGCGAAGAGGAGAGCGATCCCCAGACGGACGACAAGCGGAATGAGCGGATCAAGCGACATCGATCATTGTCCTGCAGGGGCCGGCTGGATGATCGTGAGTGCTTCGCCGAGCTGATCGACCGAACGAAGCTTTTGCCCGCCAAGGGCATCATAGATGGTCAGGACCGGCGCCCCGAACTCGACGGCATAAAGCAGGGGCTTGTCGTCGTGACTGACCGCGAGCGACGTCGCCGGCACGGCGAGCTTGATCTGCTGCACCCGCTTTTGGGTCTTGATGTCGAAAACCCAGACCTCGCTACCGGGATCCTTCCGCGTTTCAGGGCCGCCCTGATGCATCAGGACATAGAGGCGCCCCGAGGCAGCATGATAAGTGCTCGGCTGTAGCCCGCCGATCCGCCAATTGTCCGGATTTGCCCCGACCAGCGACCATCGCTGGACGATCCTGGGCTTATCCCCCGCACCATCGACCACGATCGCCTCGCTGTTGAAGGTGAAGAACATCCATTGGCTGGGGCCAATCCGGACGGCCTTCTCGGTGGCGGGGTCGGACAGGGCCCAAAGCGGTTTGGAAACACCGGCAAGCTTGACCTGGCCCGACGCATCCATGGTCGCGAGCTGCATCGATCCATCGCCGCACTGCATCATGAACCGGCGCGCGCCGACGGGATAAATGAGTCCGCAGCCGGGTGTCGGATATTCGCCGACAAGCTTTTTGGATTCCAGATCCGCAACCGTGACCGATTGCTCGGGCGTGAAGTTGTAGAGGAGCGCAAATTTCCCGTCATCGCTGAGCGGCGCGCTGCCGACGAACGGAATCCCGCTGAACTTCTTGGGCGGAATGACGATTTCTTCGCCCGGCTCGAGCGTTTTCGACGAATAGAACGTCAACACGTCCGTACGCTCGCCACGCGAACCGCGTGAATGGAAAGTCGCAGGAACAACGAAGCGATCACCGCGCGGATCCAGGCCGAGCATGCCATGCCCGTATCCGCCATTGACCATCCCCACGAACCTGCCGGTGTCCGCGTCGATCAGGTAGGCGCGCCCATCGGCCATATGAAAGAACGAGATATCGTTCACCCATACCCAATGCGCCGGCAGCCTTTCGGGAAGCGACTCTACGGTCAGCTGCTCAGGTTCAAGTTGCGCACTCGCGGGAGCCGCAAGGAGCAGAGCGGCACCGATAGCAAGCAATAGAGTTCGAGACATCTCTGAGTTTCTCCGTGCTTCGAGCTATTTGTTCGTCGACAGATATGCGATCACGTCGGCGCGATCCTTGGGGTTCGGCAGTCCTGCAAACGCCATCCGGCTGCCGGGCATTGCGCGCTGCGGCGCCGCCAGAAAGGCATCGAGGCGCGCCTTGTCCCAGACGATGTTGGAACGGGCCATGGCAGGCGAGTAGTTGAAGCGCGCAAAAGTGCCCGCCTTCCGCCCCACGATCCCAGCCAGATTAGGCCCAAGCCCCGAGCCTTTTGCGCGGTCGACCTGATGACAGACCCGGCACTTGGCAAAGACTTTGGCGCCGGCAGTCGCATCCTGGGCACTGGCCCGATCGCCCCCGATAAAGGCAACGGTCGTGCCGGCGGTGTAGAGCGCCATTGCCGCAAGTTTCACAAACAGCTTCACAAGCCCCCGCTCCTTCCGGCCTGGATCAGCCGCATATTCCGGGGAAAACGCGACATCGCCATCGATGGGACGGTGAACGCCTGGCGGAATCCACCAGCAGACCAGCGGGTCGCCATATGGCCGAACCGGCCACAAATCGCACAAAAAACTCGCAAAAGTTCGAATTTAAAAACTTTGCCCTGACAAAGCAGCGCATCGACAAAGCCTTTCGGAACATTGCGTATCGCGACTGCGCGGTGCGCGACCGGTCGTAGGCTATGCCCGTAAACCTTACATACCCCGTCGACTCGAGCGAGTCGGCATCGCTCCGCCCCGTCCGGCGAAGCAATGGCTGAATTGCGCCATGGTCCGTACGTCCCCACAATCCCCCCTCTCATTTAAATCGAATTTTTTCGAATTTGATCTGTGCAATTTCTGTTGTCAAGATATAAGAAACGACGGAAAGGCCGTTCGAGTGAAGCGGCAGGTCAATTGAGGCAATGAAATGGAATCTCCCCCGGCCATCGCGACGCGCAAACCGTCGGCCAATGCAGGAACGGGACGCGCGACGCAGGCCAGAGGCCGCGCGCGGCGCGCCGAGCTCCTCGCGGCGGCAAGGGCAGCACTCGCCGAACAGTCGCTGGACCAGATCGGCATGGCTGGAATTGCCGAAAGGGCGGGAATCCCGCTGTCTTCAACCTATCATTTCTTTGGAGATATCGGCGAACTCTGGAAGGAGCTCGCCCGAACGGTTGCGACACAACAGGCATCGGAAGATCTGGACTTGCCGCGCGTTTCAACCTGGCAGGAACTGATCAAGGCGTCGCTGATCCATCATCGGAATGCGTTCAATGACGACCCTGCTGCGCGCAAGCTCATGCTGGGGCCTCATACGCCACCGGATATAAAGAACGCGGCCTGCAAGGAGGATTTCCGTTTCGGCACCGCATTGTGGATGGCAGTCCGGTCGCAGTTCGTCCTTCCCGAGCTTGCGGATTCGCGCGAGTTGTTTTTCAAGGCCCTGCTGATCGCGGACGTGTTCTTCTCCCTGTCGGTCGCCGAACATGACAGGGTTGCCGACTACGCCCTGAACGAGGCGATTCTGGCGGTGACGGCCTATCTCAGCATCTATCTGCCGACTCAACTCGCCACCGTGGAATAAGCCGATAGGGGCAGTTTCGCCGGCGGCTATCGCGTCCGCAGTTCTGACGACATCCCGCGCGCGCAAAGGAAGATAGGATAGCGAGCGGCGCCCGAATGCGTGGGCGAAAAGGCAGGTCGTGCCGCGCTGAACGGGACGATCTTCACCAGGATCGAAAGGCGCACGGGATGAAACGAGCGGCGATTGCAAAACTGGGCACCGTTGCTGCTGCGCTGTCGCTAGCCGTGTCGGCAGGCATGTTTGCGCCGAACGCTTCGGCCGCCCCAGGACAAGGTGATTGGCTGATGGTCGTCAAATCGGTCAACGTCGACCCCAGCCGCGAAGAGGCCTTTAACCGGTGGTATGATGAAATCGACATTCCCGATGTGCTCGAGGTCCCCGGCTATATGCGTGCGCGCAGGGGGGAACGTGCGGACCACAGCATAAAGAACAGTTCCACCGACGCCGCGGATTCCTATCTGGCGCTTTACGACATCCGCTCTGCGAATATCGACAAAACCATCATCGCGATGCTCATGGCGAGTTGGCGTATGGATCAGCTGGGCCGTTCGACCGATCTGATCAAGGTCGTCGAACGCGTATATTATCGCCGCCTGGCCCCGCCGATCGCAGAAGCTGGGAAAAATGGTGGGCGTTGGCTTTTTCTTGTTCGCACCGACCGAAGCCCGGGGCCTGGCCAGATGGCACGGCTCGCTGCCGCCAAGCGCTTTCAACACGCCACGCGCTATGGCCTCGACAGAGTGCTCATGCATGAGCCCCGCTCGGTTCCCGCTTTTCTCACGGTTTTCGAGATAGAAGCCGATACGCGTGAGCAGGCGGGGATCGCGGCCGATGCGATCGGGTCAGCGCTGGCAGGCCACGACCAGGGCCTCTATCGGCTGATCAAGGACGAGATGCGTCCTTAGAGCGCGCGACACCGCACACATCAAGATCGTCCGGCGCTCCGAGCCGGCAGGTGATTCCAATCGCTCTAACCCCACACCTCACCGAACACGCGGTTGAAATTGCCGCCGATCACCTTGGCAATCACCGCGTCCTTGACGCCGGCCTGCGCCAGATCCCAGGCGATCACTTCCAGCCGGCGCGGCGTGTTGAGGCCCGGCGTGCTGAACGGCATGCCGCTGTCTTCGAGCGGGGCGGAGATATTGTTGCCCGCGCGCCCGGCGATGAAGCGCTTGAGTTCGGCACGATAGCCGTCGTCATAAAGGATCGGCGTGATCGAGGTGTCGCTGCCGATGCCGACATGATCCTCGCCCGCGACCTTGATCGCATGGAGAATGTGGCGCGTCAGCAGCGCGCGGCTCGGCCCCAGCGTGTCGACGCCCAGGAACGGCATGATGTAGATGCCGATCACACCGCCTTTGGCCGCCACCGCCCTGAACACCTCGTCGGGCTGGCTGCGCGGATGGTCGTACACCGCGCGGCAACCGGTGTGCGACAGGATGATCGGCTTGCTGGATTCGCGTGCGGCGTCGAGCGCGGTCTGCGCGTGCGAATGGGACAGGTCGACGATCGACCGCCGCGCGGTGATCCGCCGGATCGCCTCGCGGCCGACCGCCTCCAGCCCCGGCGCCGGATCGCGCGACAGCGATCCCGAACCGATGCTGCTTTCCTGATTATAGGTGAGCTGCATGATCAGGACATTGGCATCGGCGAATTCGTCGATCAGGGCGAGATTGTCCTGCATCCACTCCAGCCCCTGGAAACCGAGCATGATGCCGAGCTTGCCGGTCGCCTTGGCGCGGGCGATGTCGGCATGGTTCCTGATCAGCATCAGCGTGTCGGGGTGGCGGGCAATGTCGTCCTTGATATTGGCGATGCGCTCGCGGGTGCGCTCGGGCGTCGGACCGCCCACCGACATGTTGACTGCGGTCAGCCCGCTCGCTCGCACGTTGCGCAGTTGCTCGGGCGACAATTCTTTGCCGCCCACGGGATAATTGACGTTGAAGGTATTGGGGCTGGCGAGGCAGTCGATCGCCACCGCATTCTTGTAAAGCGCCTTGATGCGCGGCGGGATCGGCCCCGGATTGTCGGCAGGCGCATCGGCGCCCCAGGCGAAACCGGGCAACAGGCCTGCGCCGCCGGCGACGGCGAGCCCAGCCAGCGCGAAACGGCGACGGTCCAGCTTCGGTGAGGAACGGTCGGTCATCATGGCCCCGCAAATGATCGTTTTCGAATGTTTCAGATTCGGAAACTTGTCATGCGCGGGGCGTGTGGTCAATCTGTCCGGACAGGCGCTGTCAGTGCGCCCCGCCCTTCCAGCGACGGCAGCGTTGAACGCCCGCAGCCTCAACCGTCGAGCGGCCATCCTTCGATGACTTCGACAAAGCGCGACAGCCAGACATTGGTCTGATGCCCGTCGACCGCACGATGGTCGATCGTCAGCGATACATAGCATCGCGACCGGATCTGGATGCTGTCGACGCCATCCACCTCGCAGACCACCACCCGCTTCTCCAGCTTGCCCACGCCCAATATCGCGGATTGCGGTTGCGCGATGATGATCGGGGACGCGAAGAGCGATCCCGAAACGCCATGGTTGGAAAGGGTGAAGGTGCCGCCGCGCATATCCTGCGGGGTAAGCTTGCCGTCACGGGCCCGGCCGGTGAGGTCGGTCAGCCGCTTCGCGATACCGAGCAGCGACAGTTCCTGGACGCGGTCGACGACCGGCACGACCAATCCCTTGTCGCCGAGCGCCGTCCCGACGCCGATATTGATATCCTCGAAGATGTCGAGGCGATCATCATACCAGCGGCTGTTGATCGCCGGCGCCACCTTCATCGCCTCTGCGGCCGCCGCAAGCACATAAGCGGTGAAGGTGAGGTTCGCGCCAGCCTTTTGATAGTCCGCCTTGTGCTTCGCCCGGTGCGCCATGATCCGGCCGAAGTCGGCCTCGAACACAGCGGTGACGTGCGGCGCGACGGTGACCGAATTGAGCATGTTCTGCGCGATCGCCAACCGCATGCGATCATGCGGCACGCTGCGGACCTTGTCGCTTGCCGCGGGTGCCGGCGACACCGGTGCCTCCGCCGCGCGAACCGCCGGTGCCGGATCGGGGGCAAGCGCGGGCGCCGGGGCCTTGCCCCGTTCGGCAAGATGCTTGTCGATATCGGCGCGCGTGATGCGCCCGTCACGGCCGGTGCCGGTGACGACGGACACATCGACCTCGTGCTGACGCACGGCGCGGCGAACGGCCGGGGAGAGACGCAGTTCGCTTTCGGAATGCGACGGCGCTGCATTGACGGTTGCAGGCGCCGGAGCGACCTCGTCCGGCTCGACGACCGCTTCGGCACGGCGGAGCCGCCCGAGGATTGCGCCCGGCACCGCCTCGGCATCGGTATCGAGCAGGATCAGCTCGAGCAGGCCGTCGCCGGGGGACGGCACCTCCTGCGTGACCTTGTCGGTCTCAAGCTCGACGAGCGGATCGTTGAGCGCGACCCGGTCGCCCGGCTTCTTCAGCCAGCTGCGCACGATCGCCTTGGTGCCTTCCTGCTCGAAGGGGACGAGAATATCGATCATTGGTCCTGCCACCCTCAAAAGCCGATCAGTTGGTCGATCTTGGCGCGGATGCGCTCCACCGACGGCACGGCCCAGTCGAGCAGCACGGGGTTATGCGGGCTGGGGATGTCCGGCATGGTGACGCGAAGCACGGGCGCATCCAGGTCCATGAACGCTTCGTCGGCGACGACGGCGGCGATCTCCGCACCGAAGCCCGCGGTCCGCAGATCCTCATGGACGATGAGGCAGCGGCGCGTGCGGCGCACCGAGGACAGCACCGCTTCCTTGTCCCACGGCATCAGCGTGCGCAAATCGATGACGTCGACGGAGCGGCCCTCTGCCGCCTCCTCACAGCGCGGAACCATCGCGCCCCAGGTGACGATGGTGACATCGTCGCCCGCGACCGTCGTCTTCGCCTTGCCGAAGGGCAGCGCGAAATCGTCGCCGGGATAGGCGCGCCGTGCCCAGGCATAATCGAGCATCGCCCGATGTTCGAAAAACAGCACCGGGTCGTTGCCGCGGAGCGCCGTGCGGAGCAGCCCGACCGCATCCTCCGCATTTGACGGCACCGCGACCTTCCAGCCCGGATTGTGGATGAAGGCGACTTCGTTGGTCTGGCTGTGCCAGGGATCACCGCATTTGAAGAAGCCGCCGGGCACGCGGAGCACCATCGGCGCCGCGAAGCGGTTGTTGGTCCGCCAGCGCATCGTGCCGCAATCGTTGATCTGCTCGGTCGCCGGCTCGGCATATTTGCGAAACTGGATCTCGGGGACCGGCATGAGCCCGGCAAGCGCCATGCCGACCGCGCGGCCGACAATGCCTTCCTCGGACAGGCTCGTGTCGAACACGCGGTCGAAACCGAACTTCTCCTGCAGGCCGAGCGTCACGGCATGGACGCCGCCCTTGGGGCCGATGTCCTCACCGAACAGCACCACCCGCGGATTGATCTCCAGTTCATGCTCGAGCGTCCGCCGGATGGCCGTGACCATATTGATCCGCTGGCCCTCGGGCTTCGGCACGTCGGTGGTGGCCGGCGCAACATAGCCCTGGTTCCATTGTCCTCCTTCGGCCTGCAGCGTGCCTTCGAAGAAGACATTGTCCATCACGGTCTCGGGGTCGGCCACGCCGCGTGCTTCGGCACGCTCGCGCGCCGCTTCGGCCTCGGCCTCGGCGCGCGCCTCGATCTCGGTCCAGTCCGCCTCGCTCAGCAGCGCGGGGACGAGATAGGATTTGAGCTTGGGCAGCGGATCGCGATCCCATTCGGAGGCGACGAACGCCTCGGACTTGTATGTCTGCGTATCCTGAAAGCTGTGCCCCTGGAGACGCGGCACGGTAAGGCGCAGGAGTACCGGTGCGCGCTCCTCGCGGACGAAGGTCACCGCATCGTCGACAAGCCGTGCCGCTTCCGCGGGATCGGTCCCGTCGCCGGAGAAGATGGTGAGGCCATTCCAGCTTTCGAGATTGGCGGCGATATTGCCGCCCGGAGTCTGGAATACCGACGGCACCGAAATACCGAAGCCATTATCCTCGATATAGAAGAGCATCGGCAGCTTCTGCGTGGTCGCGATGGTCAATGCGGCCCAGAAACCGTTGGCGGCGACCGATCCGTCGCCGCCGAGCACGACCGCGATCGCCTTGTCATAGGCGGGATCCTTGAGGACGGTGCGGTTATACTCGATCGCCTGCGCCCAGCCGGCGGTCGGGGTATATTGCGCGCCGACGCCGCCGCACATGGGCAGGGCCGATGCGCCGTTGGGATTGGGATAGTTGAACACCACGCCGATGTCGCGACCATCGGAATAGCCGCCGGCCCGCCCCATCGCCGAGCCCAGGGCGTCCGCGACGTCAACGCCCAGCGACAGCAGCAACGGGCGCGAGCGGTAATAGCCGCAGGTCGCGTCGACCGGATCGGTCAGGTGGCAGCCGAGCAGGATCTGCGCCATGTCGTGGCCGCGCGCCGAAAACTGGTAGAGCACCTTCTTCTCGGGAACCAGCCGGGTCTCCTCCATCTTGTCCAGCGCTCGGGAAAGAGAGACCAGATAGGCCACGCGGCGCCAGTCGACGGAATCGTCGGGAGCGTTGCGCAATCGAAACTTCAGCTCGGCAGTTGCCACGGTACGGTCCTTCGGCAGAATTTGAGTCAACGGAGCGACGCGAGCGCGTCGACGAAGGGGGAAATCGTCTGCGGCGTGAGCCCCGCGAGGTTGATGCGGCCCGACGACGGCATGTAGATCGCGCGCTCCTCGCGAAGCCGCGCGACCTGCGCGGGCGTGAGCGGCAGCGTCGAGAACATGCCGTGCTGGCCCTGGAGCGGCGCAAGCGCGGAATCCGCGGCGGCGAGCAGGTCGCGGATCTGGCGGATGCGCTCGCGAACCTCGGTGAGTTCCGCCCGCCAGTCGGCGGTCAGCGCTTCGTTGCCGAGGATGGTCTGGACGATGGCGCCGCCGTGATCGGGTGGCATCGACCAGTTCGCGCGCGCCAGCGACAGCAAATTGGTCTGGAGCGTGGCAGCATCGGCGGACGATTTCGAAAGCGCGTAAAGGGCGCCGACGCGCTCGCGATAGAGGCCGAAATTCTTGTCGCAGGAATAGGCGACCAGCGCTTCGCCGCAGATCTCCAGGACGATCCGGAGACCTTCGGCATCTTCGTCGAGACCCCGCCCAAGCCCCTGATAAGCGAGATCGATCAATGGCAGGATGCCGCGTTCGAGCATGAACTCGGCGAGCCTGCGCCATTGCTCGGCGCTGAAATCGGCGCCGGTGGGATTGTGGCAGCAACCATGCAGCAATGCGACATCGCCGCGCCTGGCAACCTCGAGAGCCTGCAATGTCTGGCTGAAGGTCAGCCGCTGCGTCGCCACGTCAAAATGGCTGTATCCGACCGCCTCCAGCCCAGCCGCGCCGAGGATGGGCAGGTGGTTCGGCCAGGTCGGCTCACCGACCAGAATCCGTGCCTCCGGCGATCCGCGCGCGATGAGCTCGAAGGCCAGGCGCAATGCACCGGTGCCGCCGGGCGTCTGCAGGCCGACCAGGCGGTCACCGAAGTCGTTCGCCCCGAAGATGATCGGTTTCAGCTGTTCGAAGAAGCCGATATTGCCTTCCGGACCGAGATAGCCCTTGCTGCCCTGGTTCTCGACCAGCACCCGCTCGGCCGCCTTTACCGACCGCATGACCGGCGTCTCGCCCGCCTCGTTGCGATAGACGCCCACACCGACATCGATCTTGTAAGGGCGGTGATCGCTTCGGAAGGCACCGATGAGAGCAAGCAGAGCGTCGGCCGGCTGCGGCCTCAGGGCGTGGAGCAGCGCCTTGTGCGCAACAGGTTCGTGGTCGGCTGTCCGCTCGATCGTGGTCACGCTCATTGACTTCTCCTCTGGCGAGGAGGATAAATCACAATCCGTGATGATTGCTGTTCTTGTTCATCATGATGACAGCATAAATTGACGAGTTTCCTTCACAATGACCGCAAAAGTGAGCGAAAATAATCAATACCCGAAACTAGACCCGCTGGACCGCAAGATTCTGCGTGTGCTGCAGACTCGCGGCGACATCAGCCAGGCGGAACTCGCACAGGAGGTGGCGGCGTCCCCGGCGTCCTGCTGGCGGCGGATCAAGGCGATGGAGACGGCCGGAATTCTGCGGGAAACGGTACGGCTTGTCGATCCGATAGCGATCGGCCGCGAGCTCAATGTGTTCTGCCAGGTCCGCATGAAATCGCACGAGCCCGGGGCACGGGAACGGTTCGAGGCGTTCATCCAATCGCATGACCAGGTGATGGAATGCCATTCCATGTCCGGCGAGTGGGACTATCTCGTGCGCGTCGTCGTGAGGAATGTGCAGGAATATGAGAAACTGCTCATGGGCGAGTTGCTCGGCCAGGACGCGGTCGCGACGTCGGCATCGCATTTCTCGCTCAAGCGCGTGAAGTACACCACCGCGCTGCCGGTTTGATCGAGTATCCGGCCGATGATCAACTTCGGCCGGACAGCGCCATTTCGAGCGCCATGTCCGCCAGTTCCTCGGCGCTGACCGGTCCGTCCGGATCGAACCATGTATGCGTCCAGTTGATCATGCCGAAGATCAGCATGGCCCTGACGCGCTGACGGGCGACGTCCCCATCATTCGATACGAGATCGGCGAGCAATTGCTGGACCGCGTCGATCAGTTTCCGCTGCTTGGCGACGATGATCGCGCGCTTGTCCCCGGGAAGGTTCTCTAGCCCGTTCAGCAGGACCGTCTGGCGATCCGCCGCACCGACATAGTGGCGCATGAAGGCGTGGATGAGCTTCGTCAGCTTTGCCATCGGGGGTGCGCCCATGCACATCACCTCTTCGACATCCTCGACCAGTTGATCGATGTGCGACGTCATCACCGCATAGAGGAGTTCCTCCTTCGAACCATAATAATGATACAGCAGCGACTTCGACATGTCGCACGCGGCCGCGAGGTCGGACATCGAAGCGCCGTGGAAGCCCCTGTTGGCGTACAGCTCCGCCGCCCTGTCGACGATAGCCTCCCGGCGTTGCTCGTAATCGGCGGCTTGGGTCCTTGCCATCTCGCTCTTTCCAGGACCTGATCGGTTGCGGCGGAAGCAATCCGTGCTCCTGCCAGTGCCGTGAAATCTCAGTTCGACACAGCCAATCGGGTCCTTTTCATTGGTTTCAGATCTTCATCGGATCAAATGCGATCGATCGCCGAGCGCTTGTCGATGACCCGGAGCGCCTTTCCGACCGAACGGGTGATGCTTCCTGCCGGCTGGACCTCGACCAGGGCGCTGATTCCGATCAGTTCCTTGATCCTGTCACAGAGCTGAGCCGATTGCGCGGCCGCCGCCTCCGCGCCGACACCGTCCCGGGCCTCCACCTTGATGGTCATCTCGTCCATCCGCCCGGGCCGGATGATTTCGACGAGGAAGTGCGGGCTCAAGCCGCGACAGGTCAGCAGGACCTCTTCGATCTGGCTGGGAAAGACATTGACGCCCCGGATGATGAGCATGTCGTCCGAGCGTCCGGTGAGCTTCGCCATCCGCCGCATCGGCGTGCGGTCACCCGGGAGCAGGCGCGTGAGATCACGCGTGCGATAGCGGATGATGGGCATGGCCTGTTTGGTGAGCGACGTGAAGACCAGTTCCCCCTCCTCCCCGTCCGGCAGGACTTCGCCCGTCACCGGATCGATGATTTCGGGGTAGAAATGATCCTCCCATATCGTCGCAGCACCCTTTCGGTCGACGAACTCCTGCGCCACGCCCGGGCCAATCACTTCCGAGAGCCCGTAGATGTCGGTCGCATCGATCGAGAATGCCTGCTCGATTTCGGTTCGCATCGCCTCGGTCCAGGGCTCCGCGCCGAAAATGCCGAAGCGCAGCGAAGTTGCCCGGGGATCGAGCCCCTGGCGATTGAACTCGTCGAGAATGGCAAGCATGTAGCTCGGCGTGACCATGATGGCGTCCGGCTTGAAATCCTGGATCAGCCGGACCTGCTTTTCCGTCTGCCCTCCCGACATCGGAATGACCGTGCACCCCAGCGCTTCGGCTCCATAATGCGCGCCCAGCCCCCCGGTGAACAGGCCATAGCCATAGGCGACATGGACCTTCATTCCCGGCCGGACGCCGGCGGCGTGCAGCGACCGCGCAACGCAATTGGACCACATGGCGATGTCGTCGCGCGTATATCCGACGACCGTGGGTTGCCCCGTCGTCCCCGACGATGCGTGAATCCGCGCAACCTGTTCGGTCGGAACGGCGAAGAGTCCGAAAGGATAATTGTCGCGAAGGTCGGACTTGGTGGTGAAGGGAAAGCGCGCGAGATCGTCCAGGCTCCGCAGATCGGCCGGCACGAGGCCGGCCTTGTCGAAGCTGCGCCGATAAAAGGGAACATTCTCATAGACCCGGATCAAGGTGTCACGCATCCGTTCGAGCTGCAGCGCGACGAGTTCGGCGCGATCCGCAGGGCCGAAATCGATTGGCTGAGCAGATGGTCCCATGGTCGCCGCTTTCATTTGATGCGCCAGGCCAGGGGCAGGCGTTCGAGCCCGCGAAAGCGGACGCGGCGCTGCCATGGGGCGGGCGCAGAGAGGTGGAAGTCCGGGATACGGCGCAGCCAAGCGGTAATCGCGGCGGCCCCTTCGAGACGGGCAAGGCTGAGACCGACGCACTGGTGCCCGCCCGCTCCGAAGGCGAGATGTCTGTTCGGGCGGCGATCAAGACTGAACCGATCGGGTTCCTCGAACACCGCGGGATCCCGGTTGGCAGCACCGATCACGAGCGTGATCAGGGTTCCCGCTTCGATGGGAATGCCCGCAATCTCGGCAGCACACGCCGCGCGCCGGTTCCCAAGCTGATTGGGGCTTTCGAAGCGCAGCACCTCTTCGATGAACGCCGGTATCAATGCGGGTTCGTCGACGAGCCGCAGCCGCAGCGCCGTGTCGGTCGCCAGGATGTGCAGGGCGTTGCCGATCAGGTTCGTGGTGGTCTCGTGGCCGGCATTGAGAAGAAAGATGGCGTTGTGCACAAGTTCGGGCGCGGAAAGCGCTTCGCCATCATGCGTCTGAACGATCATCCGCGTGAGCAGATCCCGCTCGGGATCGCCTGGTGTGCGCCGGCGGTTGGCGATCAGATCGTCGAGAAACGCGCAGAATTCCAGGACGGCGCGATTTCCGGCAACGAGCGTCTCCGTATCGGGCGCCGGCTCGAGCGCCTTCAGGATCGCAAGCGACCAGGCCCTCAGCGGACCGCGATCGCCCTCGGCGACATCGAACATGTCGCCGATGACGCGCACCGGCACTGCTCCGGCAAAGTCGGCGATGCCGTCGCATCCATCCATTTCGGCGACCTCCGCGGCCAGCGAGCCGCAGAATGTCCCGACCCCTTCGGCAAGACCGGCAAGCGCGCGCGGCGACAAGGCGCCGACGAGCATGCTCCGCACCCGGCCATGATAGGGATTGTCATTGAAGACGAGGCTGGTGGTGTGATGCTCGAAGAGCGGCGACCTGCCGAACTTGGATGCGAACTCCACCTGCTTGTCCGAACTGAAAGTCGCCATATCCCGGTAGACGGCGGCAACGTCGGCATGGTGAGAGACCAGCATGACCCCGTCGATCGCGCGGACAATCCGCCCGCCATCACGAAGCGCGCCATAATGCGGGTAAGGATCCTGGTAGAAACCGTCCGGCGGTGTGGACAATTCCCATGGCGCGCCAGCGACCGGATCTGGCGCTGTCGCGATCACCGCCGGTCGCCCAGCCAGTCCCAGATCCGCGATGGCACGTCGACCATCGCATTGTGCCCCGCGTCCGGAATGTCCGACGCATCCCGGTCATATGCGAGGAGCTGTTCGTGCGAAACCATGGGGTCGTTCACGCCGCGAGCCAGATGGACCGGACAGGTCGATGTCGCGACGAGCTCGGCCATGGCCGGGCGCGCGACCGCATAGGCCCGCATGTCGAGCGCCGTCCGCCAGCCTGCATCATCCTCCACCACCGCGCGGTCGGCAAGGACCGAACCAGGCGCCACGACCCCGAGCCCGGACTGGCGACCATAGAAGGCCAGGGCATCGTCGGGGCTTTCAAAGGCCTTGGCGTCGCGCTCAGACAGCTTCCTCATCTGTTCGAGTTCGTCATCGCTCCAGCCGACCTTGATGCCCAGGGCGAAGACAGCCGAGGGCCCGATGGCATGATCCGACTTTGCGAGCTCGAGGCCAATGACGCCGCCGAGCGAATGCCCCAGGATGGTGACGGGCGCGCCCGCGGCATGTCGTTTGATGAGCGTGGCGAGCGGCGCGGCATAGTCCGCGACGTCATAACGCGCCGCCTTCTCCGATCGGCCATGGCCCGGCAGATCCGGCGCCAGCCAGCGCCCTGGCCAACGCGCGGACGCCTGATCGAGAAAAGGCTGCCAGACCCGGCCATTGGCGCCAAGACCATGCAGGCACACGAGCAAGGCATCGCCGCTTCCGCCACGATCGAAACACAGTCCGTCAGCAAATTCCGTCACAGCGTCCATCATCTCGACTCTCAGGCTCGTCTCACAGGGCGTTCATCGTCAGCAGGTCGTAGGTCGCACAGAGTTCGTCCGTGCTGTCGGTGATCGTGACGGCCCAGCGCACTTCGCCATATTCATCGTTGCGCTGGGTCTTCGACTTGGCCGTCAGCGTAACCTTGATCGCCTCGCCTGGCGATACCGGCTTCACGAAACGCAAGCTTTCCAACCCGTAATTCGCCAGCACCGGGCCCGGTGCAGGGTCCACGAACAGGCCAGCGGCGAAGGACAGCAGCAGATAGCCGTGCGCCACGCGACCCGGGAAAAACGGATTCGCCGCGGCCGCTTCCTCGTCCATATGCGCGTAGAAGGTATCGCCCGTGAAATGGGCGAAATGCTCGATGTCCTCGAGCGTGACGATGCGCGACGCCGTGCGGATCGTGTAACCGATCGCGAGTTCCCCGAAACGAAGCCGGAAGGGATGCGCCTCGCCCTCGGGCTGCGGCGCGCCGGGCAGCCATTGCCCGACGATCGCGGACAGCGCGCGCGGACTTCCCTGAAGCGCAGAGCGCTGCATATAATGCTTGACGCCGCGCACGCCGCCCATTTCCTCGCCGCCGCCCGCGCGGCCGGGACCACCATGGATCAGCATCGGGAGCGGCGAGCCATGGCCGGTCGACTCCTTCGCGCTGTCGCGATCGATGACGACGATACGGCCGTGATAAGCCCCCGCGCCCAGGACAAAATCGCGAGCGGCCTCCGGATCATAGGTGAAGAAGGACAGCGCAAGGCTGCCCTTGCCGCGATTGGCGAGTGCGATCGCGTCGGCGATGTCCCGGTACGGCATCAGCGTCGAGACCGGACCGAAGGCCTCGACGTCGTGGACGAGGTCGGCGGTCCAGGGATCGTCGGCACGGAAAAGCAAGGGGGAGATGAACGCCCCGTCGCCGGCGGTGGCGCCGGTCAGCGAGACTTCGTCGATATCGCCGAAAGCGAGCCTCGCCTGACCTGCCAGAATCCGTGCCTTGGCGCGGACGTCCTCCAGCTGCGCGATGCTGGCGAGAGCGCCCATCGTCACGCCTTCAGCCTGGGGATCGCCGACGACGATCTTGGCGAGGCGCTCCTTGAGCGCGGCCTCCGCTGCGTCCAGAAGGGCTGCGGGCACGAAGGCGCGGCGGATGGCGGTGCATTTCTGGCCCGCCTTCACCGTCATCTCGCGGACGACTTCTTTGATGAAGAGGTCGAATTCGGGGCTGCCGGGTTCGGCGTCGGGACCAAGCACCGAGGCGTTGAGCGAATCCCTCTCGGCGACGAAGCGCACGCCTTCCCGCGCGATCACGGGATATGCCTGGAGCTTCATCGCGGTCTCGGCCGATCCGGTGAAGGAGACGACGTCCTGGCAGGTGAGGTGATCGAACAGATCGCCCGTCGATCCCATGATCAACTGGATCGCGCCCGGTGGCAGCACATCGGCTTCGATCATGATGCGGAATGCCGCTTCGGCGACATATCCGGTTGACGATGCCGGCTTGATGATCGCGGGCACGCCCGCGAGCAGGGTCGTACCGAGCTTCTCCAGCATGCCCCAGACCGGAAAGTTGAAGGCGTTGATATGGACCGCGGCGCCCTGGAGCGACGTATAGACGTGCTGGCCGACAAAGGTTCCGCGCTTGCCGATCGGCTCCATCGCGCCGTCGATCAGGATCGTATCGTCGGGCAGTTCGCGCCGCCCCTTCGACGATGCCGCGAACAGGGTCCCGGCGCCGCCCTCGATATCGATCCAGCTGTCGGTCCGCGTCGCCCCCGTCGCCCAGGAGAGCGCATAGAGCTCCTCCTTGCGTTCCATGAGCGCGGTGGCCAGTGCCTTGATCATCCGCGCACGGGCATGGAAGGTCATTTTCCGCAACGCCGGTCCGCCGACGGTGCGGGCGTGATCGAGCATGGCCTTGAAGTCGAGGCCCTGGCTGCCGGTGCGGGCGACGATCTCGCCCGTCACCGCGGAGCGCAGATCGGCAAGGCCGCCCGTCGCCTGGGTCCAGCTGTCGACGGCATAATTTGAAAGCGTTGCGGTCATCTCTTGGTCCTTTTGGGAAAATGCGGTTGGTCAGCGGCCGGTGAAGACGGGCGGCCGCTTGGCGGTGAAGGCGGCGACGCCCTCCTGATAATCCTGGCTGAAGCCGAGCTCGCGCATCGCGTCGCGCTCGAGATCGAGTTCCTCGTCGAGCGATTTGAGCGACGAGGCCCGGATCAGTTCCTTGGTCCGGGCGAGCCCGCGGGTCGCTCCCCTGGCGAAGCGGGTGGCGAGCGCATCGACCTCCACCGACAATTGGTCGTCGTCGACGCATTTCCAGATCAGGCCCCAGCGTTCCGCCGTCTCGGCCGGCAACGGCTCGCCGGTGAGCGCCAGGCCCAGCGCCCGCGCCTGGCCGACAAGGCGAGGGAGCACCCAGGTCCCGCCGGAATCGGGGATGAGTCCGATGTTCGCGAAAGACTGGATGAACTTCGCGCTCCGTGCGGCGATCACGATGTCGCAGGCAAGCGCGATATTCGCGCCCGCGCCCGCCGCCACGCCGTTGACCGCGGCGATGACCGGCTTGGGCAAGCCCGCCAGCCGGCGAATCAGCGGCGCATAATAACGCTCCACCGAATCCCCCAGATCGACGGCTTGCCCGCCGGGTGCGACCGCCCGATCCGCCAGATCCTGTCCGGCGCAGAAGCCCCGCCCGGCACCGGTGATCACCAGGGCGCGCACATCCTCGCTCGACTCGATCCGATCCAGCGCTTCGGCGACTTCGCCATGCATCTGGACCGTGAAGCTGTTGAGGCGATCCGGACGGTTCAACGTCAGACGCGCGACGCCTTCGGCAATCTCCAGCGCAATCGTTTCGAACGTCATGATCCATCTCCGTCTCGACTGGGAATAAATAGACTGCCTAGTCGGACTATTATTGGCAACCCAATTTTTTGACGCTAATCGAAGAAGCCATGGAGATTCACGCGCTGGTGCCGGCATGACGGTCCGCACACCACCCGCCAAGGAGTTCATCGAATGGCCGACGCCTTTATCTGTGACGCGATCCGCACCCCCATCGGACGCTATGGCGGCGCGCTGGCCGGAGTTCGTGCCGACGATCTGGCGGCGATCCCGCTGCGCGCGCTCAAGGCGCGCAATCCCGGCATCGACTGGACCGCGCTCGACGATATCCTGATGGGCTGCGCCAATCAGGCGGGCGAGGACAATCGCAATGTCGCGCGCATGGCGGCCCTTCTCGCCGGGCTCGGCACCGATGCGCCGGGGACCACGATCAACCGCCTCTGCGGTTCCGGCATGGACGCGGTTGCCTATGCCGCGCGTGCGATCAAGGCGGGAGAAGCCGATCTGATCATTGCCGGCGGCGTCGAGAGCATGTCGCGCGCGCCGTTCGTCATGCCCAAGGCCGACGCAGCCTTCTCGCGCGCCAACGCCGTGTTCGATACGACGATTGGCTGGCGCTTCGTCAACAAGGCGCTGAAGGCCGAGTTCGGCATAGATTCGATGCCCGAGACCGCCGAGAATGTGGCGCAGGACTTCGCGGTGAGCCGGGAAGACCAGGACAAGTTCGCCGCCGAGAGCCAGCGCCGCGCCGCCGCCGCACAGGCCAATGGCCGCTTCGATGCCGAGATCGTCGCAGTGCCGGTACCCCAGAAGAAGGGCGATCCCATCCTCGTCGCGCGTGACGAGCATCCCCGCGAGACGAGCGCAGAGGCGCTTGCGAAGCTGAAGCCGATCGTCCGCCCGGACGGCACGATCACCGCCGGCAACGCATCGGGCGTCAATGACGGCGCGGCCGCGATCATCGTCGCCAGCGAAGCTGCGGTGACGAAATATGGCCTGGCCCCGCGCGCGCGCGTGACGGGCACCGCCGTGGCCGGCGTCCCGCCGCGGATCATGGGCATCGGCCCCGCGCCAGCATCCGAACGGCTGATGGCTCGCCTGGGGCTCAGCATCAGCGACTTCGACATCGTCGAACTCAACGAGGCATTCGCTTCGCAGGGGCTTGCCGTATTGCGCCGCCTCGGCCTTCCGGACGATGCGGAACATGTGAATCCCAATGGCGGCGCGATCGCGCTCGGCCATCCGCTCGGCATGTCGGGCGCACGCCTCGTCCTCACCGCCGTCGAAGAACTGACGCGCCGCGGCACAGGCCGTGCGTTGTGCACCATGTGCATCGGTGTCGGGCAAGGCATCGCGCTGGCAGTCGAGCGTGTCTGATATTTAATTGACCGGCCGGTCAGGTTATTATATATAAAGTCCATCGAGTCGATGAGGATGACGCATGTACACGACCGAGCTCAGCAAAGACGCCAAGGCCCCGGTTCCGATCATTGCCGAGGATCCGGAACTGCTCGCCGCTTTTGAAGCGCGCGTGGCAGCCGACGAGTTCATCGAACCGAAGGACTGGATGCCCGAGGCGTATCGCAAGACGCTGGTGCGCCAGATCTCGCAGCATGCGCATAGCGAGATCGTCGGCATGCTGCCCGAGGGCAATTGGTTGTCCCGCGCGCCCTCTCTGCGCCGAAAGGCGGTCCTGCTCGCCAAGGTGCAGGACGAGGGCGGGCACGGCCTCTACCTCTATTGCGCCGCAGAGACGCTCGGCACCAGCCGCGAGCAGATGGTCGAGGCACTGCACTCGGGCAAGGCGAAGTACAGCACGATCTTCAACTATCCGACGCTCACCTGGGCGGACATCGGCGCGATCGGCTGGCTGGTCGACGGCGCCGCGATCATGAATCAGGTGCCGCTGCAGCGCACATCCTACGGCCCCTATGCGCGCGCGATGGTGCGCGTCTGCAAGGAGGAGAGCTTCCACCAGCGCCAGGGCTACGAGATCATGATGGTGATGGCCAACGGCACGGCCGAACAAAAGGCGATGGCGCAGGACGCCTTCAATCGCTGGTGGTGGCCGTCACTGATGATGTTCGGCCCGCCCGATGCGAACTCGCCCAACTCCGCCCAGAGCTTCCGCTGGCGCATCAAGCGCGACAGCAATGACGATCTGCGCCAGAAATTCGTCGACATCACCGTGCCCCAGGCCGAATTCCTGGGCCTGACCGTCCCCGACCCCGACCTCAAATGGAATGAGGAGAAGCAGGGCTACGACTTTGGTGCGGTCGATTGGGAGGAATTCTACGCGGTGGTTCGCGGCGAAGGCCCCGTCGCCAAGGAACGCGTGAAGGCGCGCATCGAGGCCTGGGAGAATGGGGCCTGGGTGCGGGAAGCGGCCGCGGCCCATGAAGCGAAACGCGCCGCGCGGCGTGCCGCCTGATCAACCTCGAACAACAGGACAAGACAATGAGCCATGACTGGCCCCTGTGGGAAGTGTTCATCCGCTCAAGAGGCGGGCTCAGCCACAAACATGTCGGCTCGGTCCACGCGCCCGACGGTGAACTCGCGGTGCGCCACGCACGCGACGTCTATACGCGCCGGCTCGAAGGCATCAGCCTTTGGGTGGTCAAGTCGAGCGATATCGTCGCTTCCGACCCTGCGCAGGCCGGCCCGATGTTCGAACCGGCCGAGACGAAGGTCTATCGGCATCCGACCTTCTACGACATCCCCGACGTCGTGACGCACATCTGATGGCGACGCTTCCGACCCTTCAGCGCGAAGATGGCGCAGCGACCGAATGGCACCCTTCGCTGTTCGACTATCTCCTGCGGCTCGGCGACGACGGCCTGATCCTGGGCCAGCGGCTCACCGAATGGTGCGGCAATGCGCCGGCGCTCGAGATCGACCTCAGCCTCGCCAATATCGGCCTGGACCTGATCGGCCAGGCGACGCTGTTCCTCGAACTTGCCGGCAAGGTGGAGGGGTTGGGACGGGACGGCGACCGGCTCGCATTCCATCGCGACGTACTGGCTTTCCGCAACTGCCTGCTGGTCGAACAGCCCAATGGCGATTTCGCCCAGACGATCGCACGCCAGTTTCTCTTCTCGACCGCTCAGCTTGCCCTGTTCGAAGGACTGGCCGGCTCGACCGAGCCGCGCATCGCCGAAATCGCGGCAAAAGCGGTCAAGGAAGTCGCCTATCATGTGGACCTGTCGGCCGACTGGGTGATCCGTCTGGGTGACGGCACCGAGGAGAGCCGCCGCCGGATGATCGAAGGCCTCGACTGGTTCTGGCGCTTCGTCGACGAGATGTTCGATGTCGACGCGCAGGAACGGTCGCTGGTCGAAGCCGGCATCGCAGTCGACCGCAGCGCCCTGCGCGGTCGCTTCGACGCCCGCGTGAACGACGTGCTGCGTGAAGCGACGCTGCCGCCACCCGAATATCCCCGGGCGGTAAGAGGCGGTCGCGTGGGACATCATTCCGAACATCTCGGCCATCTGCTTGCGCCCATGCAGTTCCTCCCGCGCGTCTATCCCGACGCCGTCTGGTAGCGCCATGCATGCGCTCGACGCCGCGACCGAAGCCCGCATCCTGGCGGTGCTCGACGATGTTCCCGATCCCGAAATCCCCGCGGTGACGGTGACGGACCTCGGCATCGTGCGAGGGCTGCGCGCGAAGCCGCCGACGGTGCTGGTCACGCCGACCTACACCGGCTGTCCGGCGACGCTTGCGATCGAGGCCTCGATCCGCAGCGCGCTCGACGCGGCGGGCTTCGGCGAGGTGGGCATCGAAACCGTCCTCGCGCCGCCATGGTCGACCGACTGGATTACCGATCGAGGCCGGGAACGGCTCAAGGATTATGGCATTGCGCCGCCGCCGCGGGGCGCCGCGGCGCATCGGCTCGGCGGCGACGAACCGGTCGCCTGCCCGCGCTGCAACTCCGTTCGCACGCATGAGGTGAGCCGCTTCGGATCGACACCCTGCAAGGCGCTTTGGCGCTGCGAGGCCTGTCTCGAACCCTTCGACCGCTTCAAATGTCATTGAGGAATTAAGCTCGTGTCTGCAGGCTTCCACCCGCTGAAGATCCTCGACGTTCGCCGGGAAACCGACGACGCCATTTCGGTGCTGCTCGAACCGGGCGCCGAACTCGCCGACGCTTTCGCCTTCGCGCCGGGTCAGCACCTCACCTTTCGCGCCGACATAGACGGCGAGGATGTGCGCCGGAACTATTCGATCTGCGTCGCGCCGGGCGGGCCGCTGCGCGTCGGCATCAAGCGGGTGGCGGGTGGCCGCTTCTCGACCTGGGCAATGGAGACGCTGAAGCCCGGCGGCACGATCGAGACGATGGAGCCGCGCGGCCACTTCACCTGGGAATTCGCCCCCGGCAAGCAGCGCAACTATCTGTGCTTTGCCGGCGGATCCGGAATCACACCGATCCTGTCGCTGATCGAAGCCGGTCTGGCGACCGAATCCGACAGCCAGTTCACCCTGTTGTTCGGCAACCGCAGTTCCAGCTCGATCATGTTCCTGGAAGAACTCGCCGCCCTCAAGGACCGCTATCTCAGCCGTTTCCAGATCTACCATTTCCTGACGGCCGAGGCCGACGATATCGAGCTCTTCAACGGCCGGCTCGATGCGGCACGGATCGCCGAGATATTGTCGTCGCTGGTCGATCCGGAGAATATCGACGTCGCCTTTATCTGCGGCCCTTCGGCCATGATGGACACGGCCGAACGCGCGATGATCGATGCGGGCGTCCCCGCGGATCGCGTGCTGGTCGAGCGTTTCACCGCCGAACGCCTCAGCGCGGCGGATGAGCAGGCCGACCGTGCGGTGGCCGAGAAGGCCGAAGGCCTGAAGATGCAGATCACCATCGACGGCCGCCGCCGTATCGTGGAATTCCATGCCGGCGCCGGCAGCATCCTCGACAATGCCCGCGAGGCCGGACTGCCCGCGCCCTTCGCGTGCAAGGCCGGCGTGTGCGCGACCTGCCGGGCCAAGCTCGTCGCCGGCGAAGTACGCATGAAGACCAATTACGGCCTCTCCGCCGAGGAAGTGGCTCGCGGCTATGTGCTGACTTGCCAGGCGGTTCCCCTCGGTGAGGGCGTCATGCTCGATTATGACGCCTGAGGATCGAATCTGAACTGCGTCATCCCGTCTTCACCAGGCTTTTGCGCATTCCATAGCCGAAATAGACGATGAGGCCGAAGCCGTTCCAGATGAGGAAATAGAGCTGGGTTTTGCTGGGGAGGCTCCAGAAGAGATAGGCGCAGCCGAGGATGGCGATGAGGCCGACGACAAGGGCGCCGGGTGTGCGGAAGGGCCGCGGCGCATCGGGCGCACGGCGGCGCAGGATGAGCATGCAGAGCGCGACGGCGGCGAAGGCGGCAAGCGTGCCGGCATTGGCGAGGGCTGCGATCTCGTCGATGGGCAGGACGCCGGCGATGATCGAGACGAGGATCGCGGTCATGATGGTGATGCGGACGGGGGCGCCCCGGCCCGAGATCCTGGCGAGTGCGGGCGGCAGGAAACCGTCGCGCGCCATCACCAGGAAGATGCGGCTCTGCCCATAGAGGAAAGCGAGAATGACGGTGGGCAGCGCGATCACCGCGGCGGCGGCGATGATGGTGGCGATGCCGGGCTGCTGGAGATCGCGCAGGATCAGCGCGAGCGGCTCGGGACTGTCGGC
>NZ_JBYSZM010000029.1:0-93845 GCF_058787155.1 Sphingobium sp. FW305-3-2-15-F-TSA7
CCCCATCTGGGGCCGCCTGTCGCTCGACGCGATACCGCTGCACGAACCGATCCTGATCGCCACCTTCGGCGCGGTCGTGCTCGGCGGCCTCGTGGTGCTCGCGCTGATCACGAAATACCGCCTCTGGGGCTGGCTGTGGCGCGAATGGTTCACCACGGTCGATCACAAGAAGATCGGGATCATGTACATGATCCTGGGCCTGATCATGTTCCTGCGCGGCTTTGCCGACGCGATCATGATGCGGCTGCAGCAGGCGATGGCGTTCGGCGGATCCGAGGGTTATCTGAACGCGCATCATTACGACCAGATCTTCACCGCGCACGGCGTGATCATGATCTTCTTCGTGGCGATGCCCTTCATCACCGGGCTGATGAACTATATCGTCCCACTGCAGATCGGTGCGCGCGACGTCTCATTCCCGTTCCTCAACAATTTCAGCTTCTGGATGACGACGGCGGGCGCGGTGCTCACCATGGTCTCGCTGTTCGTCGGCGAATTCGCGCAGACCGGCTGGCTCGCCTATCCGCCGCTGTCCGGCATCGCCTACAGCCCCAATGTCGGCGTCGATTATTATATCTGGGCGCTGCAGATCGCGGGCGTGGGTACGACATTATCGGGCATCAACCTGATCGTGACGATCCTGAAGCTGCGCGCGCCGGGCATGGGGCTGATGAAGATGCCCGTCTTCACCTGGACGAGCCTGTGCGCCAACATCCTGATCGTCGCGTCCTTCCCGGTGCTGACCGCCGTGCTCGCGCTGCTCGGGCTCGATCGTTATGCCGGCACCAATTTCTTCACCAACGACTTCGGCGGCTCGCCGATGATGTATGTGAACCTGATCTGGATCTGGGGCCATCCGGAGGTCTACATCCTGATCCTGCCGCTGTTCGGCGTCTTTTCCGAAGTCACCTCGACCTTCTCGGGCAAGCGTCTCTTCGGCTACACATCGATGGTCTATGCGACGGTGTGCATCACCATCCTGAGCTATCTCGTCTGGCTGCACCACTTCTTCACCATGGGATCGGGCGCCAGCGTCAACAGCTTCTTCGGCATCACCACCATGGTGATCTCGATCCCGACCGGGGCCAAGCTCTTCAACTGGCTCTTCACCATGTATCGCGGGCGGATCCGCTTCGACCTGCCGATGATGTGGACGGTCGCCTTCATGCTCACCTTCGTGGTGGGCGGGATGACCGGCGTGCTGCTCGCGGTGCCGCCAGCGGACTTCGTGCTGCACAACTCGCTGTTCCTGATCGCGCATTTCCACAATGTGATCATCGGCGGCGTGCTGTTCGGCCTGTTCGCGGCGATCAACTATTGGTGGCCCAAGGCCTTCGGTTTCAAGCTCGACGTCTTCTGGGGCAAAATCAGCTTCTGGTGCTGGGTCGTCGGCTTCTGGCTCGCCTTCATGCCGCTCTACATCCTGGGGCTGATGGGCGTCACCCGGCGGATGCGTGTGTTCGACGATCCCAGTCTGCAGATCTGGTTCGTCATCGCCGGGATCGGCGCCGCGATCATCGCGGTCGGCATCCTCGCCATGCTGATCCAGTTCGCCGTGAGCATCTGGCGGCGCGATCAGCTTCGCGACACCACCGGCGATCCGTGGAGCGGCCGCACGCTCGAATGGGCGACCAGTTCGCCGCCGCCCGATTACAACTTCGCCTTCACGCCGGTGATCCACGATCTCGATGCGTGGCACGACATGAAGCGCCGGGGCGCCGAACGTCCGCTCGCCGGATTCCGCGATATCCATATGCCCAGCAACACCGGCGCCGGTATCATCCTGGCGGGCATCAGCACCGTGCTCGGCTTCGCGCTGATCTGGCATATCTGGTGGCTGGTCGGGCTGAGCCTGATCTCGCTGATCGGCGGCGCGATTTTCCACAGCTTCAACTACAAGCGCGACTTCCACATCCCCGCCGCGACCGTGGCGACGGCGGAGGACGCGCGCACCCGCCAGCTTGCAGCGGCCGGAGCCTGATCCGATGAACACAGCCACCCTCGCCCGCGACGACGCGCCGGTCCGCTTCTACGACCTGGACGAGCATCCGCATCCCGAAGGCCACAGCACCATGCTGGGCTTCTGGATCTATCTGATGAGCGATTGCCTCATCTTCGCGATCCTCTTCGCCTGCTACGCCGTGCTCGGCGGCAATTTCGCCGCGGGTCCGGGCCCAAGGGATTTGTTCGACCTCGATCTGATCGCGCTCAACACCGCGATGCTGCTCTTCTCGTCGATGACCTATGGCTTCGCGATGCTGTCGATGCAGCGGAACAGGCTGCGCCAGACCCAGATCTGGCTGGGCGTGACCGGGCTGTTCGGCTTCGCCTTCCTCTCGATCGAACTCTACGAATTCCAGCACCTGATCCATATCGGCGCGACGCCGCAGCGCAGCGCCTTCCTCTCGGCATTCTTCACGCTGGTCGGCACGCACGGCCTGCACGTCACCTTCGGCATCGTCTGGCTGACGACCTTGATCGTCCAGCTCAACCGGCACGGCCTGATCGCGGCCAATCGCCGCCGCGTCGCGTGCCTCAGCATGTTCTGGCACTTTCTCGACGTCGTCTGGATCGGCGTCTTCACCCTGGTCTATCTGATGGGAATGCTGCGATGAGCCACGATCATCCCGCCGCGGAGATCCCGCACGCATCGATGCGCGACTATGCGATCGGCTTCGTCCTGTCGGTGATCCTCACCGCCATCCCCTTCTGGCTGGTGATGGCGAAGCCCTTCGCCGCCGGCATCACCGTGGCGATCATCATGGCTTTCGCGGTCACGCAGATCGTCGTGCACATGGTCTATTTCCTGCACATGACGCCCAAGGCAGAGGGCGGCTGGTCGATGACCGCGCTGGTCTTCACCATCATCGTCGTCCTGATCATGCTGGCCGGGTCGCTGTGGGTGATGCACCATCTGAACACCAACATGATGCCGATGCCGCACGACGTAAGACAGATACCGTGACCGGCCGGGCACGCAGGCGCTCGACACGCGCCCGTGCCATATTCGCGGGCGCGGCGCTGCTATGCGCCGCCATCTTCGTCGCGCTGGGCATCTGGCAGGTCGAGCGGCGCGCCTGGAAACATGCGCTGGTGGCCGCGGTCGAAAGCCGCGCCCATGCCGCGCCCGTCGCAGCGCCCGGCCCGGCCGCCTGGCCCGGCATATCGGCGGATAGCGACATTTATCGCCGGGTGCGCGTGACCGGCCGTTTCCGCCACGATCGCGAAACTCTGGTGCAGGCGGTCACCGATCTGGGCGGCGGTTACTGGGTGCTGACGCCGCTGGAAACGCCCGGCTTCACCCTGCTCGTCAATCGCGGCTTCGTGCCGCCCGACCGCCGCGATCCCGCCACGCGCGCGGCAGGCAATCCGGCGGGCCTGGTCACCGTCTCGGGCCTGCTGCGCATCTCCGAGCCGGGCGGCGGTTTCCTGCGGACCAACGATCCCGACAATCGTCGCTGGTATTCGCGCGACGTCACCGCCATCGCCTCCGCTCAGGGGCTTGGACAAACGGCGCCCTATTTCGTCGATGCCGATAGCGCGGCCAATAAAGGCGGCTATCCGGTCGGCGGGATGACCGTGCTGCGCTTTCCCGACAATCATCTGCAATATGCGCTGACCTGGTTCGCGCTCGCGCTCCTCTCGCTCGCCGCCGCATGCTATGTGCTGCGTTCACCCGCCCCGCACAGGCCATTGCCCGCGTGACAGAGACGACGATAAACGCCCCACCAGAGGCCGATGCCGGTCGCCGCAACATGCGATTGCTGGTCCAGCTGCGCTGGCTCGCGGTCGGCGGACAGCTCGTCACCATCGCGGTCGTGCACGCGCTGATGGGCATCAGGCTGCCGCTGGCGCCGCTGTTCCTGGCCATCGCCATGCTCGTCGCGATCAATCTCGCAAGCATGCCCTTGCTCCGCCGGCGCAAGGCCGTGACCAATGCCGAACTGACCTCGGCCTTGCTGTTCGATGTCGCGGTGCTTGCCTGGCAGCTGCATTTCTCGGGTGGCCTCGCCAATCCCTTCGCCTCGCTGTTCCTGCTCCATGTCGTGCTCGGCGCGATCCTGCTGACGCCCCGCGCCGCCTGGGCGATCGTCGCCGCCAGCATGGTCGCGCTGGTCGCGATTTCGCTGCATCCGACCCCGCTTGCCCTGCATCCGCCCTATGGCGACGATCCGCTCGCGCTTTATCTCAAGGGCAGCCTGGTCTGCTTCGTGCTGATCGCGGTGCTGCTGGTCGCGTTCGTGACGCGGATCGGCCGCAACCTGCGCGATCGCGACGCCGCGCTGGCCGCGATCCGGCAACGCGCCGCCGAGGAGGATCATATCGTGCGCATGGGCCTGCTCGCCTCCGGCGCGGCGCACGAACTGGGCACGCCCCTGTCGTCGCTGTCGGTGCTGATCGGCGATTGGCGCCGGCTGCCGCGCCTGGCCGGCGACCAGGAGCTTCAGGACGATATCGAGGACATGGATGCCGCCATCCAGCGCTGCAAGGCGATCGTCAGCGGCATCCTGATGTCGGCCGGCGAGGCGCGCGGCGTCGCGCCCAAAGTCACATCGATGCGCGGATTCCTCGACGATATCGTCACCGAATGGCGCGCCAGCCGCCTGCCCGGCATTCTCGATTATGACGACCGTTTCGGCGAGGACGTCACCATCGTTTCCGATCCGGCGCTGCGTCAGGTGATCGGCAACGTCATCGACAATGCGGCGGAAGCCTCGCCCACCTGGATCGGCGTGACCGCCCGGCGCGAACAGGATTCGCTGATCCTCGAGATCGCCGATCGTGGCCCCGGCTTTCCCGCCGAGATGATCGAACGCTTCGGCCAGCCCTATCGCTCGACCAAGGGCCGCACCGGTGGCGGGCTCGGCCTGTTCCTGCTGGTCAACGTGTTGCGCAAGATGGGCGGCACGGCATCGGTCGAGAATCCGCCCGGCGGCGGCGCCTGCGTCAGGATTCTCCTGCCGCTCGCAGCACTCGCCTATGAACGAAAGGCCCTGTCATGAGTGAGGCCGGATCATGAGCGAAGAACGCCTGCTCGTCATCGTTGAGGACGACGAGCCCTTTGCGCGCACATTGCGACGCTCCTTCGAACGGCGCGGCTATACGGTGTTCTCCGCCGCGAACCATGACGGCCTGGTCGCGCTGCTGGCAGACCATCGCCCCGGCTTCGCGGTGGTCGACCTCAAGCTTGGCGGCGCATCGGGCCTTGCCTGCGTGCAGACGCTGCGCGCGGGCGATCCCGACATGAAGATCGTCGTCCTCACCGGCTTCGCCAGCATCGCGACGGCGGTCGAGGCGATCAAGCTGGGCGCATCCCACTATCTCGCCAAACCCTCCAACACCGACGACATCGAAGCCGCCTTCGCCCGCGACGACGGCGACCCCGACGCGCCGGTCGACGGCCGGCAATCGTCGATCAAGACGGTGGAATGGGAGCATATCCACCAGACCCTGGTCGAAACCGACTTCAACATCTCCGAAGCCGCGCGGCGGCTGGGGATGCATCGCCGGACGCTGGCGCGGAAGCTGGAGAAACGCCAGCTGAGATAGGCGGGTGCAGGAAATCCGCGAGTGGGACGCGCAGCTTTCGCCACGCGTCCCACCTGTTCAATCGACGACTTCGAGCGCGAGCCGTTCCGGCATCGGCGCATAACGCTCGAAAGTCATCGTGAAGCTCGCCCGGCCCTGCGACAGCGACCGGAGCGTCCCCACATAGTTGAACATCTCGCCGAGCGGCACATCGGCGATCACGTCGTGCATCCGGCCGGCCAGGTCCGTCGACCTGAGCTGACCACGCCGGCTTTGCAGATCGCCGATGACGCTGCCCAGATAGTCTCCGGGCGTCGCCACCACGACACGCATCACCGGCTCCAGCAATACCGGATCGGTCTGCGGAAAACCGATCCGGAACGCATCGCGTGCCGCAGTCTCGAAGGCGAGCGCCGACGAGTCCTTCTCGTGAAAGGCCCCATCGAGCAGGATCGCCTTCATGCCGAGCACCGGATATCCACCCGGCCCACCGTCCGCGAGCGCGTGTTCGAGCGCCTTTTGGATCGCCGGAACATAGTCCTTCGGAACTGTTCCTCCGACGGTCCGGTTCTCGAACACGAGGCCGGCCTCGTCCGCCGCAAGCGGCTCGAAGGCCAATCGCACCCTTGCCATCTGACCCTGGCCACCATTCTGCTTGCGCAGCAGATGATCGACCTCCGCCCGACGCGTCGGTGCGGCGCGATAGGCGACTTGCGGCGCTCCGATCATGGCCTCCACGCCGAAATCCTCCTTCAGCGTCTCGACCACGATGTTGAGATGCAATTCGCCCATGCCGCGCAGCAGCGTCTGCCCGGTGTCACGATCGACCGAGATACGAAGCGAAGGATCGCCGCGTTCCATCATCGCCAGTGCCGGGCCGAGCCGGTTGCGGTCTTCCGTCGTTTGCGGTTCGATCACCGCCTCGATCACCGGATCGGGGATGACGAAGCCGTCGAGAACGATGGGATGCGCAGGATCAGACAAGGTATCGCCCGCACGCACCGCCTTGAGGCCGACCGCTGCGATGACCTCGCCAGGTCCCGCCTCGGCGATCTCCTCCTGCGCATCGACATGCATCCGCAACAGCCGGCCGATCCGTTCGACCCGGCCGGTCGATGCATTGAGCATCGTCATGCCCGGAGCCAACCGTCCCGAATAGACGCGCAGAAAGGCGAGCGCCCCGAACCGGCTCGGCTGCACCTTCGAGATCAGAGCGACCGCCGGCGCATCCGCACATATGGCACGGCTTTGCGCCATGCCATCGCGGGGGTCGATGCCCGTGACAGGCGGTCGATCTCCCGGACCCGGCGCATAGTCGACGATCGCATCCAGAAGCGGCTGAACGCCGATGTTGCGATAGGCTGAACCGCACAGCACGGGGGCACACTTGCCCGCAACGCATGTGCGACGGATGCCTGCGCGTATCGCCTGAGGCGTCAGCGCAAGCGGATCGTCGAGCCACGTCGTCAACACGACCTCGTCGTGATCGGCAAGCGTCTCGATCAGCCGCAGACGTGCCGCCTCCACCGCATCGCGCATCGCCTGCGCGATGGCCATTCGGTGAGGGACACCATCCTGCCCAGGCCAGCAAAACGCTTCCATGGCAACGAGGTCGACAACACCGGTGAAACCACCCTCTCCGCCGATCGGTAGCTGCAACGGCAGCGGCACTGCACCCAGCCGGTCGGCAATCATCGCGACGGCACGGTCGAAATCTGCACCGACCTGATCCATCTTGTTGATGAAGCAGAGTCGCGGCACGCCAAACCGGTCGGCCTGGCGCCAGACAGTCTCCGACTGCGCTTCGACGCCGGTGACCGCTGAGAACACCGCCACCGCACCATCAAGCACACGCAACGACCGTTCGACCTCGATGGTGAAGTCGACATGGCCGGGCGTATCGATGATCGTGATCGCCCCATCGCGCCAGACGCAGGATGTCGCGGCGGCGGAGATGGTTATCCCGTGCCGCTTCTCCAGCATATGGCTGTCGGTGGTCGCCGTGCCGCTATGCACGTCGCCGACCTTGTGGATGCGGCCGGTGTCGAACAATATGCGTTCGGTCAATGTGGTTTTGCCGGCATCGACATGCGCCATGATGCCGATATTGCGAAGTCTGTTGGTCATGATCTTGTTCTCGAATTAGCGTGGGTACGACCATGGCTGTCGAATAGGCACGCGCCTTCGGCCCGCATTCGATAGTCGAATGCAGGACAAGAGCAGGCATGCGCAGGATCAGCGCGGGCCTTGCGTCGTTTTCGTAAAGCTCATGGAATGAAAATTCCGGTGATCGTCACCGGATGATCAAGAGGGAGGCGCACCCACGCGCCTCTACGGACGCGTCAGCGAGACTCCCGGTGCTGGCTATCGTCTGTCATCGTCCACCTCTATTGCCACCGCATTTGCGGGCCGAGGGCCAATATTTGGATGTTCGTGATTTGTCAATTCAAGGGCATGCCGTTCACGCGCGATCACCCCGCCGTCCTGACCAGTTCGACGATGTCGAAATCATGGCGTTTCCAGCCGCGATCGCCGACCGCTTCTTCGGCCGCGCGGCGCTTCTTCTTCGCGTCGGCCAACGATTTGGTGTGACCCCAGAAGACTTCGGTCTTTCCGTTCTCCAGATAGGCGACGATCCGCCAATAATGGGTGAATTCGGTGGCGGTGGGGCCGATCGTCTTGACATAGCCGTCGGGCAAGGTGGCCGTCAGATAATATTTCTTCTTCGCCATTCGCGCCTCAGCCCGCGATATCGCCCAGCAGGGCGAAGGCCGCCCGCGCGACCGTCTGGCCATTGACGATCAGTTCCACCTCATGGCTGCCCGGATGATGACGGCGGGTGCTGAAATCCTTGATCTGCTGGCGGATGCCGAGCGTGATGGCGTCACGCGCGGCGAGTTCGAAGGTCCTGAGCTTGAACACCTTGGCCGCGCTCTTGCCGCCCGCCCGGGCGTAATGAATGCGGTAATCGACCACCAGCCGCTGATCCTCGTCGCTCGCCGAGCGCAGATCGGCGGCGATCGCGATCGTGTCGCCGAGGCGGACGGTGTGCGGTGTGACCATGAAGCTTCGCACATCGATCGCGGCGCCATGCCCGACCCCGATCAGTGCCAGCGCGCGCGGCTCGCCCTGCTTGATCAGCGTGCGCAGCGCATGCCGGATGATCCAGACGGTGCGCGCATCGTCTTTCGACCAGTTTTCGAGCCGGTCGAGCAGCCAGTCGGGCCGGTCCTTGGCGATGTCGTTGAGGTGATTGGCAACCGATTTGCGGACATAGATGCTGGGATCGGCCTTCAGCGCTTCGAGGATCGGCGCCGCCAGCGTGGGATCGGCCTTGATCGCGGGCACACGCGCCGCCCAGGGCAGCCGCGGACGGCTGCCCTCGCTCGCGAGGCGGCGGACATGCTCATTCTCGTCGCCGCTCCACCGCATCATGACCGACAGCGTGCGTTCGGCATGCTGCGCCAGGAACGGCCGGATCGCGAATTCGGCGGTGCCGAAGCGCGTGAGATCGGCAAGCGCCTCCAGCGACCGGTCGAAATCATGAAGGCCATGGCGTGCGACGAACTCGGTGATCGCGACCGCCTGGAACCCATGGGTCAGATCGGGCGCCATGGCGCGAAGGATCGCAAGTGCGTCCGCATAATCGTCGGGCAGCGCACCCTTCAGCGCATCGGCGATATGGCGGACCCGCTCCATGATCGAGAGCGCCTCGAGCCCGTTCGACGCCGCGGCGAGGAATGCGCGATGGTCGAAGCGCGACGATGCGCGCGAACCGGCATCGGCGATGGTCTCCAGCGCCTGTGGCCCGAGAATATCCTTGAGAAGCGCGGGCTCTGTCGTCTCGCTGGTCATCGCCTTGCGCCGTTCCTCACCGATATCCCCGCACACACGAACGCGCGGGACGATCAGAGTGCAATAGTGCCACTGAACATGCCGACACAATGGCCACCGACGCTGGCGCGCGCGCCGTCGCCGGCCCGCCAGGCGCGAAGCGACAAGCGGCTTTCGCGCCCCATCTCCACCCCTTGCACCGCTTCATAGGCCAGGCTGTCCGCGCCGGAGAGCGACAGGCGGAGCGCCGCCAGCGCCGCGTTCGCACTGCCGGTTGCCGGATCTTCCCAGGTTCCGGCGAGCGGCGCGAACATCCGCGCGCGAATGCCCGGCCCGTCCTGCGTATAGAGGAAGATCGACAGGCGGCCGCCCAGATCCGGCCGCGCGGCGGCAAGCCGGCGATAGGCGTGCAGATCGGGCGTGGCGACCGCAAGCGCGCCGCTCTCGACCGCAACCAGCACGAAATCCACGCCGACGCTCGCGCGTATCGGCGGATGCTCGGTCAGGACAAGCTGCCCGATATCGAGCGACAGGCAATCTGCGATACCCTGGATGGGCAATTCGCCGAGACGGCTGAGCGGTTGCGGGGCGTCGATCTCCGCGCCGACGACAAGGCCCGCCGCCTCCTTCAGCCGGACCTCGACAAGCCCCGCGACTTCCTCGAAGCGCAGCATGGTTCCTTGCGTTCGCCCAAGACTGGCCAGCGCGAAAGCCGTGCCGACATTGGGGTGTCCGGCAAACGGCATCTCCGCGGTCCGGTTGAAGATCCGGACCTGGGCGGTGTTGGAAGGATCCCGGGGCGGCAGGACGAAGGTCGTCTCGCTATAGTTCAGCTCGGCGGCCAGCGCCTGCATGGTCGCGGTGTCGAGCCCCGATGCATCGGGAAAGACCGCCAGCGGATTGCCGCCGAACCGGCTGGTCGTGAACACGTCGACGGTGAGATAGTCGTAACTGGCCATATCGAACCCTATTCATTGCTGGCTGCGCAGATCAGTCAGCCTTCAATCGCATGCGCAGGAAACGGATGATCTCGTCCCGCGCCGCGACCGTCGGCTGATCAGCCTCATCGATCAAGTGCGCCGTCACCACGCTGTGCGGCGTCGGGACGTGCCGGGCGAAGAAGGATGGAACGTCGGGGTTCGCCGCATCGTCGGGCAGCACATGGGCGACGAAGCGATCGCCCAATGCCTCGGCATAGGCGGCGAAGCGCTCGGCACGGCAGAACGCGTCCCCGGCGAAACGATACGCCAACACGCTCAGATCCTCGCGTTCGAGCCGCACCCGTATCGCCCCGATCTCGTCGGGCGAGATCTCGAGACCGGCGGGATTGTCGAGCGGCAATGACGGCTGGCAGAGGATCGGCGCGCGCACCGATGAATCCAACATCATCGTCAGCGCGAAATTGCCGGTGAAGCACATGCCGATCGCACCGACGCCGGGGCCTCCGCATTCGCCATGGGCAAGTTCGGCCAGCCCCATCAGCCAGCGCGTGACCGGGCTCGATGCACCGCCGCCCAGCGCACGGAACTCGGCGCTGATACAGGCGCGCCGGAACACCTCCGCCCCCGCCTCCGCATCGGCGACGGCACCATCGCAACCGAACAGCGACGGGAGATGGACGGTAAACCCGGCATCGCGCACCCAGCGCGCGAAACGGGCAATATGCGGGCTGATCCCCGGCATTTCCGCCATGACGATCACGGCGGGTCCGTTTCCGGCGACGAATACCGGCCGCATCACCCCCTCGATCGTCGTCATACATCGCGTGAAATCCGCCAGCGCATCGTCGCTGTTCAATGATTGCTCCATCGTCGAACCATTCCTTTCCGCGACCCAACTTGCGTTGCGGACGGGTTTTCCGATAGTGTCCGATTCGACATTATTCACGGATATTTCGCCATGTTCATCGTCGAGCTTCTGGTGCTCAGGGGGGCGATGGCATCGTGCGTTTCGATCAGCTTCGACGTGCTGGAGACAGCGAACCGCCTGCTGGCGGCGCAAGGGCGGTCGCCGGCATTTCGCATTGTGCTGGCGGGTTCCGGCGCGACGGACTGGCGCCGGCTCGCGCCGGCTGCGCAATCGGTATCGGACGGACACCCCGATATCGTCGTCGTTCCGGGGCTCGGCCTGACCAGCGAAGCCGCCATCGACGATGGGCTGTGCACAAAAGGCGCGCTTCAGGCCCAGCGACGTCTGGTCGAACATGCGGCGGCGGGGGCGGAAATCGCCGCGGCCTGTTCGGCGACCTTCCTCGTCGCATCGACGGGCCTGCTCGATGGTCGGCGGGCGACCACGACCTGGTGGCTCGCACCGCTTTTCCGCCGCATGTTCCCAAACGTCCGGATCGATCAGGACGCGGTGCTGGTCAGCGACGGCCCGTACACCACCGCCGGGGCGGCGATGGCGCAGCTCGATCTGATGCTCTCGATCGTGGCGCGCTTCGCCGGATCGGCGCTCGCCGATCTCTGCGCGCGATATCTGCTGCTCGACGGCCGCCGATCGCAGCTTCCCTATTCGACGATCTCGCTGCTGGCGGCAGCCGACGAACGCGTTGCCCGCGCCGAGGGCTGGGCGCGCGACCGGCTGGAGGACGGCGTCGATGTCGAACAGCTCGCCGCCGCCGCCGGCCTTACTTCCCGCACATTCGCCCGGCGTGTCGAGCGCGTCACCGGCTTGTCCCCGGTTCGTTTCCTGCAGCGCCTGCGGATCGAGCGCGCGACCGAGCTGGCGGCGTCGACGCGACTGTCGTTCGACGAGATCGCGCGGCGCGTCGGCTATGCCGAGCCCTCGACGCTGCGGCGGCTGATGCGGCGCGAAGGCCGCATGCAGAAAGTGGCGCGCCCCGCGCGATATGAAGGAGCATCGAAATGAGGACGGCATTTCTCGGGCTGGGGCGCATGGGCGAGCCGATGGCGACCAATCTCGCACGCGCCGGGATCGGACTGACGGTGTGGAACCGCTCTCCGGAGGCGGCGCTACGCCTGGAAGCGGAGGGTGCGCGGGTCGCGGCGAGTGCGCGCGATGCGCTGCGGGCGGAACCCGTCGCGATCCTGATGCTCGCCAATGCGCAGGCCATCGATGCGGTGCTGGAGCGGGGAGGCGGTGCCTTCGCCGCCAATGTCGCGGGCCGCATCATCGTCCATATGGGCACGACCGCGCCCGAATATTCGCAAGCATTGGAAGCCGACATCAAGGCCGCGGGCGGACGCTATGTCGAATGCCCGGTGTCGGGATCGCGCCGCCCCGCCGAGCAGGCCGCGCTGGTGGCGATGATCGCGGGGGATGCCGATGCGGCCGTGCAGGTGGAAGCGCTGGTCAAGCCGATGTGCGCCGCGACCTTCCAGTGCGGCGCCGTCCCCAATGCGCTTGTCACCAAGCTCGCCGTCAACGTCTTCCTGATCACGATGGTGACCGGGCTTGCCGAGGCCGCCAGCTTCGCGCGGAAACAGGGGGTCGATCCGAACCTGTTCCGGACGATCCTCGACGCAGGCCCGATGGCGAGCGCGGTCTCGCGCGTAAAGCTGGACAAGTTTGTTGCGGGCGATTTCTCGCCCCAGGCCTCGATCGCGGACGTGCTCATGAACAGCCGCCTCATCACGGCGGCGGCGCGCGAAGCGGAGATCGCGGCGCCGCTCATGCAGGTCTGCGAAACGCTGCTCGAACGGACATGCGCGCTCGGGTTCGAGCAGATCGATATGATCGGCGTCGTCGAGGCGTTCTGACCGCAAACGGCCCCCACGCGGCCCGATATTATTCGGGCTGCGCGATCGGCAGGTAGAGCGCGCTCGGATGCGCCTTGTCGTGCAGCAGCTTCACCGTGACCGTGCGCGCATCCTTCATCGTCTCGTCGGAAACCACGCCGCCCGAATTATAATTCTTCTGCGTGTAGATCGAATTCATCGGGCCGATGACGAGCCGCAACCGGCTGCCCCTGGCGATCTGCCGCGAGACGAAAGTGAAGCTGTTGAAATCGTAGCGGAGCGCATCCTTGGTCGCGATCAGCTTCGATGCGCGCAGCCCTTCGCGATACCGGGCGCGGATCACGTCGTTGGTCAAAAGGATGCTCTCGCCCTTGCCGTTGATCTCATAGACCGAGGCCTGGAAATCGGTGTCGGGCTGGTCGATCGCGATCCAGGCGGCGAGCCGGAAGAAACCCGACAATTCGGTGGGTTTGTCGAACACCGGCGTATGATAGACGAGCTGTTTGCCATCGCCCGCCAGCACGAGTTGCTGATCGGTCAGCAGCGATGGATCGACGCTCGCCTCGAGCGCCGCGGTCGACACATCGCGCGGATCATAGACATAGCTGTCGGGTGCGCCCTTGCCCGCCGCAACCGGCGAAAGCGCGCCCGAGGCCATGACCCGCGTCGCATTGGCGGTCGAATCGAGATAATAAGCGCGCTGCTCGGCGGTGACCGCTTCGAGCGAATCCGCGTAGCGCCATTTCTCGGCACCCATCACATAGTAAGCGACGGGTTTCTTGAGGAAAGTGGGCCTGGCGCCGCCCGCCATCGTCCAGCCATACCAGTCGAGATGGAGCTTCGGCAGGTCGAGCAGGCTGTCCGGACCGAACTTCAAGCCGCCCACCTCGGCCTGGGGCGTGCGTGTGCCGGCATGATCCCAGGGACCGATGATGAGAAAATGCTTCGCGCGCTGCGCGGCCGCGGCGAGGCGCATATGCGTCTTGTAGAAAGCGAGCGCACCGGGCTGGTCGCCGTCATAGCTGCCGGTGATCGTCAGGATCGGCATGTCGAGCGCGCGGAATTGTTCGGGCGTCGGTGCATAGCTGTCATACCAGGCATCGACTTCGGGATGCGCGATCCATTCGCGAAGGATCTTCTGCTCGCCACCGAAAATCTGCGGCAGCGTGCTGAACGCTTCGCCCTTTTCGAAGCGCTCGCGCCACAATGACGACCAAAAGAACGGATCGCCGAAGATATTGGCCTGCGAGGTCTTGCCCGAGGTGAAGGTGAGCCACTGCATCAGATAGGGCGCGGCCATGTTGTTGCGCGTCGGGAAGTCATAACCGGGATAGGGCGAGGCCACGGGAACGATCGTCGCCAGATGCGGCGGCGCTTCCTTGGCGGTCGCCCATTGATTGTAGCCGGCATAGGAACCGCCCCACATCGAGACCTTGCCGTTGCACCAGCTTTGTTTCGCCATCCATTCGACGACGTCATGGCCGTCCTTCGCCTCCTGGATGAGCGGACGGAATTCGCCGCCGGAATTGCCGCGCCCGCGCACGTCGACGGTCAGGAACGGCAGGCCGTGCGCCGCAAAATAGACGCCGCGATCATGATAGCTCTGGCCGATATAGGGAGTGAGCGTCACGATGCAGGGCGCGGGCGCCGCCTGCCCCTTGGGCAGGTAGATTGTCGCGTTGAGTTCGACGCCGTCGCGCAAGGGGATCTTGACGCCCCATTGCATCTCGATCTTCGCGGCATCGGGAACCGGGGGCGCCGACTGTGCCTGTGCCATGGCCGGCAGCGATACCGCCAGCGCGAGAGCCGTCCCCAGCAGCCGCAATGTCCTCACCATAACTCCCCTCGATCCGGCCTTCCGGCCTCATTGTTCTTGCCACGATATTGCCCCGCGCCGGCACATGGCACCGGCGCGGGGCCTGCGACCCTCACGGGATCACAGGCAATTCGACGCGGCTCGGATATTTAGCCGAGCTGTAGATGCGCTGCGTCGCCTTCACATAGTCCGACTTCTTCGCGGTGAAGATGTTGGGCACGAAGGTCTGCGGATTGCGGTCATAGAGCGGGAACCAGCTCGACTGGATCTGCACCATGATACGATGGCCCTTCAGGAATTTATGGCTCACCTGGGGCAGCTTGATCTCATATTCGACCACCTTGTTGGCGGGGATCGCGGTCGGCTTCGACGGATCGTCGCGATAGCGACCACGCAGGATGTCCATCGAGATCGCCAGCTCGTAACCGCCCATTTCGGGTGCTGCGGGATACTCCGCCGGATAGACGTCGATCAGCTTGACCACCCAGTCGCTGTCGGTGCCGCTGGTCGAGGCGAAGAATTTGGCGATCGGCTGACCGGCCAGACGGACATCGTCGCCCAGCACATCGGTGACGAAAGTGACGACGTCGGGCCGCGCCTCGGCGAAACGCTGATCGTCGACCAGCCATTGCCCCCAGCTCGTCTGCGGATTGTAGGTCGAAAGGATCGGCCGCTGGCGATAGGTGACCGGCCGCGCGGGATCGGACACATATTCGGCGAAACCGCCCGTCCCCGCCCCCGTCCCCGTCGGCGCGTTCCAGCCCAGCCCGCCATCCGCCGAGAGATAGATCGACCTGGATTGCGACGGACAGCCGCTGGCGCACGACAATGGCCAGCGATCATAGCGGTGCCAGACATTGGCGCCGGTTTCGAACGCCGTCACCGGCGCGAGCTTCGCATTCTTTCCGCCGTCCTTCAGATGTTCGTCGAAGAAGGGGATGAGCACATTCGCGCGATACCAGGCCGAACTGTTGCCGTTGAAATCGATCGCACCCAGCTTCGATCCGTCGAGGTTCATGTTCTGACCGTGGCGCCATGGGCCGATGATCATGAAATTCTCGTCATTGCCCTTGTCCTTGGGCTCCATCGCTTCGTAGACGGCGGGCGCGCCGTAGATATCCTCCTGATCCCACAGACTGTGGACGTGGAGCGTCGGCACCTTGAGCGGCTCCTTCGCCAGGATCAGGTCGAGCGCCTGCCCCTTCCAATAATCGTCATAGGCGGGATGGGCGACGGCCTTTTGGAAAACGGGCAGTTTGTCGACGCCGATCAGCTTCGCCATGTCGCTGACCGAACCCGCCTTGAGCCAGGTTTCATAGGTGTCCTGCCCGTCGATCTGGAGCCCGTAGCGCGACGATTTGTCGGCACTCATCCGGTAGACCCAGTCGAGGAAGCTCTGGCGATAGGCGCCATTGTGGAACCAGTCGTCGCCCTTCCAGCCATCGACCAGCGGGTTGATCGGCACAGCCGCCTTCAATGCCGGGTGCGGATTGACCAGGCTCATCAAGGTGGTGAAACCGCCATAGCTGACGCCGACCGTGCCGACCTTGCCGTTGCTTTCCGACACATTCTTCACCAGCCAGTCGATGCTGTCCCAGGTGTCGGTGGAATGATCGTTCTTGGTGTCGTTGAGCGGGCCGATCAGCGGCTTGGCGATGATATAGTCGCCTTCCGACCTGTAACGGCCGCGCACGTCCTGGACGACGATGATGTAACCCGCCGCGGCAAGCTCGGCATAAGCCGTCGGCAGCGCCATCGCATAGCGGTTGGACGCGGCGCCGGTGATCGCCTTGTCCGCCGAATAGGGGGTGCGCGAGAAGATGATCGGCGCGTTCTTCACGCCCTTGGGAATGACGATATTGGTATGCAGCTTGATGCCGTCGCGCATCGGGATCTCGACCTCGCGGATCGTGAAATCCTTGAGATCGTCCGACGGCTTGAAGCCGGGCGGGATATCGCTGGTGAATTGCGTCTGGGCCATGGCGGGCGCGGAGACCGCCAATGCGAATGCGGACGTGAGCAGAGCCGTGACGAAGCGGCGAACGATCATGGTTGATTCCCCCGGGGATGGCGACGCGTCAGCTTACGACGAATTCTCCAATCAGCAAATCACCTCGCCATTTATGGATGTTTTTCGCCATATCATCCCAAATGGACATGATCAGGATCGTAACGAGCGCCAAGCCGCAGCGTCAGGCCGTCAGCGCGGCCAGACCCGCTCCTGTCACTCCTTTTCTGGAGCACCGGACGATTGGATCGGATCGTTCAGTGCTCCAGATTTCATTGTCGTCGAGGAGACGTCGAACCCATCATGGGCAAGCGATCATGCCTCCAGCATGTCCTTCAGCCAGCGCGACGCCTCGTCAAAGGCACGATCGGCGATGCGGGCGACGGAGACGGCTTCGAGGAAGCTGTGCGTCGCGCCGGGATAGACGACCGATTGCGCCCGGTTGCCGGCGCTGCGCAGCCGGTCGACCATGACAAGCGATTCGTCGTACATCACGTCGCATTCCGGTATCGCGTGGAATGACGGCGGCAGGCCCTGGACGTCACCGCGGATCGGGCAGGCGAGCGGATTGAGCGCATCGCCGGGATCGGCGAGATAGTTCGACCAGAACGCCTCCATCTCCCCGGAATCCCACATATAACCGCCATTGCCATAGCGGTCGTATGACGGCGTATCGCATGCGGCATCATAAGCGCCGTAATTGAGCAGCATCGCCGAAACGGCATCGCCGAGACCGGCGTCGCGGAGCATCATGCAGACGGCAAGCGTCATCGCCGCGCCAGCGGAATCCCCGCCGATCGCGATGCGGTCGGCATCGATGCCATAGGCGGCGCCATTCGCGCGCAGCCAGTGCACCACCGCGAGCGTTTCATCGATGGCGCGCGGGAAACGCACTTCGGGGGACAGCGAATAATCGACCGCCACCACGGTGATGCCGGCGCGGCCGGCATATTCGCGCATCAGCCGATCATGCGTATCGATGCTGAAAATCGTCCAGCCGCCGCCATGGAGATAGACGAGCGCGGGCTGGGCGGTCGCCCCTTCGGGCTGCAATATCCTTATCCGCACGCTGGCTTCGTCCACCGGCACCTGAATTTCGGTGGTGCGCGCCATGCGCGGCCCGCCCTCGGTCCAGACGCTGCGGACCTGCTCCGCAATCTGGCGCGCCTCCGGAATTCCGACCGCGGACAACGAGGGATGCTGCCGCCAGCGCTCCGACATTCTGCGAACAAACTCGCGGATTTCCGGATCGAGACCGTCGTCCAGGTTCGCTTCGGCCGAAACACTGGCCGGCAAGAGAGAGATGCTCATTGAAAACTCCAGAAGAAATGGAGGCGATAGCCGAAACACCCGCCAGAACGGACGATCGCCGCGCGCCTCCAAACACAGATCTAAACTTTAGTATTTTCCGCGCAGAGTGAACATGAAGTTCCGCGGATCTCCGTAAAAATGATTGCATTCCGTACCGCTTCCGACAGATCCGACATAATATTTCTTGTCGAATATGTTATTCAGATTGACGCCTGCCGTCCAATTGTCGGTTACGCGATACGTAACCCTTACGTCCGCAACGATATATCCTTTCTTTTTGAGGAATACCGACCATTGATCGTCAAGAGGCCGGCGAAGTTTGCTTTGTGCAATAACGCCAAGCCCAACCGACATGCGCCCGTCATCGAACGGCAGGCGGTACAAGGTCCAGAGCTTGGCGAGATGTTTCGGCGTAAAGGTTGCGAAGGGCTTGCCCTGATCGACATCCGCTTTCACATATTTCGTTGTATTATATGTATAGCCGAAGTTCATGCTCCAATCGTGCGTGATCTGGCCGTTGAGCTGAAGTTCGATACCGTCGCTGCGCGTTTCGCCGCCGGCCAGGGACGGCGTGACACCACCCTGGTTCGGTGGGCCGGAGGTGTCCGCAATCGCGCGATTGACCTCCTGCAAGCGGAAGAAGGCAAGCGAGGTCGTCAGCCTGCCACCATAAAATGCACCCTTGATCCCGATTTCGTAATTGGTTGCCTTCATCGGGCCGAGCAAATCGCCCGCGCGGTCCCTGGCGGTCTGTGGCGTCTGGTAATCGGTGAAGCTGGCATAGGCCGACCATGATTTGGAGAAGTCCCAGACCAGCCCGACCAGCGGCGTGAACAGCGAGTCCAGCTTGAGCTTGTCGCCCCAATCATATGCGTTGGTTCCCCAGATATATCCGCGGGAATCGGTTTCCCACCAGCTGACACGGCCGCCCAGCATGACGGTCAGGGTGTCGAGCGGCTTGAGGGCGACCTGCCCGAATATACCGGTCTGGGTCGTGGAGGCTGGCGAGTAATATTCGGGCGTCCCCCAATCGGGCCGGGGCACGCTGGTGGGATCGAAGTCGAAGATGTTGATCCGATTATCGTCCGGCACCGGATAGGCCCAGGTCGAGAAGGATCGCGTCGCCTGGTGATTGACGCCCAGCAACACCCGATGCTCGCGTCCCCAGAAGCGCAGCGGCCCGCTGATCGCCAGATCATAGGCCTGCTGCTTCAGGCGGAACCGGGCCTGTTCGAAGAACAATCCCATCCAGTCTTCCGCACCGGTCTGGGTCGCCCGATCGATGCCGCCCCAATAGTAAGCGTAATTGTTCGAACTCTTCGTATCCAGATAGTTGAACATCCCCTTGACGCTCCAGTCGGAACCGAGCTCCTGGGTCAATTCGACAAAGGCGTTCTTCGTATTGTAGCGAAACCGGCTCCATGCCGGGCTCAACATGGTCGAGCGGGGCAAGCCGATCGAACCGCCATCGGTGTAGAAAGGCACGCCGGGCGTGTTCGGATGCGCATCCGTATTCTGCCAATGCGACGCGACACGCAGCGTCGTCGTGTCGGTCAGATCGGCTTCCAGAGTGCCGAACAGCAGCACTTCCTTGAAATCGGCATAGGGATAGAAATACTGCTTGGTGTCGTAGGACGCGACGACACGGCCGCGCACCCGGCCATCCTTGTCGATCGGCCCGGTGACGTCGGCGTCGATATGATAGCGATCCCAGTTGCCGGCAGCCACGCCGCCGTTGAACTGGAACGAGTCGAGCGCACGCTTGCGGCGCAGGTTGATCGAACCGAAACCGTTGACGCCGTTGAGCAAGCCGTTCGAGCCGAGCAGGACCTCGACCGCTTCGTACATGGCCATGTTCGGGCTGGCGATCTGTTCGGCAGCGGTTTCGGTCGTCATGCCGTCATATTGCGTCGACTGGATCACATGGCCGCGCGCATAATAGGTGTTCTCGATGCTGCTGTCCGCGCCCAGGACCACGCCCGGCGTCTGCAGCAGCACGTCGTCCAGGCTGCGCAGATTCTGGTCCTCGATGCGCCCGGCATCCATGACGACCACCGACATCGGCGTTTCGCGGATCGAAAGCGGCGCCCGGCCGATCGTCAGGTCGCGCGCCGCGGCATTGCCGATGACCACGATCGCGTCCTGGATTTCCTTGGAATCCTTGTCTTCATCGGCGGCGGCCTGGGCTGCGGCCGGCGCGACGTGGAGCAGCGCGAGCGCTAGCGGCACCTGGGCGGCCATCGACAGATATGTCCGCCTGAACGCGCCTCGACAGGCACTGCGGCTTGATGGATGGATGGACATGACTTCTCCCCGTTTTTTGAGTTTGGTTGTTCCCACGCCCTCCCAAGGCGCGATGATCACACGGCGAGCGGAACCGACGCGCAAAGGCGCGGCCATCGATCGAATTTTCTTCAATTGGTTTTCTGTTTCTCGATGCGGATGTCGCTAAACGGACATCAGGCGCACCAATTGAACGCGATTGGAAATATTGAGCTTCCTGAATATTGACGCGATCTGAAACTCTATCGTCCGACGAGAACGCACCAGCTTTTGCGCGATCTCGGCATTTCTCAGCCCTTGGCTGATAAGCATCGCCACATGCCTTTCCCTTGGCGACAATGACTGCAAGGCAGCGATCGATCGATCGACCTTGTCCGGCAGATGGTTTTTATCCTCGACGCATATCTCGTCATTTTCGATGAACGTTACGACATAGCATGGGCTCGAGCGGATACTGGACGTTCCCCAACTGACGCCAACCCGGATCCAGAGATTTTCGAGGCAGGGATGCCTGATCTGGCCGACCCGGGCAGGATCCATGCTGGATCGCAGATCCTCGATCATGTCGTCCAGCGAGTCCGGCAAGGGCTCCGCAGCCTTGGGCAGTGCGGCGTTCCAACGGGCGTTGGCCGCGCGAGCCCGAGCGTTGCAGAAAAGCAATTCGCCGTCGCCGTCGATCAGCATGACCGGAATGGGCATATCGAGCATCACCCGCTCGAGAGCGCCATATTTCAGCCGCTCGTGATCCAACATGCGCAAGCGACGAAGCGCATTTTCGACGTCGAAATACAGCCCCCTCAACAGATCCATCGCGCGTTCGGGCAACGTCTTGTCGAGGCTGTCCCACCCGATGCTGATGACGGCTTCCAGTTCACCGTCGTGCCAGAAGGCGGATTGCACGAAATCCTTCCACTCATGGGATTTCTGCTTCTGCTCGTCCCGGCGCTGCGACGCCTCCGGGTCGATCCGCGCGATCTGCGAATAGCTGTACAGCTTCTCGCGCGGATGCCTTTGCAGATAGGGCCCGGCGATGCTCAGGCTGACGGGCGGCCGATATCCGGGATGCCCGACATTGGGGGAATGGTACAATGCGCGGCGCGGCTGGAAACCATCGAAATCGAAGAAGAGTTCGCAAGCTTCATATGGAATCGCGGTATCGATGATCTCGACGAAGGAATCCCAGAACGAGTTCAGGTCGAACGCGGATTTCAGCTTCGACGGCGAATGGGATCGCTTCTGAAATCGTTCGATCTTGGACATCTGCATCATGGGATTTCCTCTCCCGGCTTTCAGGCGTGGATCGCTGGCCGTTCGTGAAACTCGCGTTACGATTCCGATGCACAAAGGTTACGCAGGAATCGCGGCACCACCTAGCCGCCGCAGGTCTGATGTCTTTGCGAGTGGGCCAGCCCCCGTGATTGGGGTGAACGGCACGCGCCAACCCGCCCATTCCCACGTAAATTCGGGCATGCGCCGCCGATGGCGGCACGCCGATCGAGCCCATGGCTATGCAACGCCCGCCGCCGAGCCAGCAATTTATACCTATGCCGAACATGACCGGGGTCCGGACCTAGGACCAATCGCCATTCAGCCCATATCGGCCTGCAAATGGCGATTGGTCCTAGCGGTGGGCGGACGATCAATTGGAAGCAGGGACGGATGGGGCTTTCGCCTGATCGCGCAATTTACGGACGCGGACGGCGTCGCTCCAGATATCGCTATATTCGCCCGGATCGTTGATGGCGGCTTCGTAATGGGGCAGCGCCTCGGCATGGCGGCCCATTTCGGTCAGCACCTTGCCCAACCCTTCCTGAAAGTCCGAATATTCGGGGAACAGCACCGCATGGCGCCGAGCGGCGACCAGCGCCTCGTCGAGCCGCTTGCGCTTGATCAGCCAATTGACCAGCGTGTCCGCCTCCGCCGGCTGGAGCGGTACGTCATAGCCGAAACGCCGCGATCGCGCCGCCTGATGCGCAGCGAGCAGCGCCGGGAAGTCCTTGTCCGCGACATAGTCGGGCCGCTCGGCATCGTGCATGTTGCTATCAGGCAACCACCCCTCATACAGCGCCGACAGCCCGTCATAGAGCGTACGGTGCGGCGTCGTGCCGTGATCGTCGCCAGGATAATAGCGGGCTTTCCAGGTCAGGCCGGCGGGCGGATGCGCGGCCATCCAGTCGACCAGCTTTTGGCTGGACTCGCTGATCGTCTTCTCCTTGTCGCCCCAGCTCATGAACAGGAAATGCGGCTGCTTCAGCGTGCCGAGTTTCTGTTCGGCCTGTGTCACATAGGCCTGCTTGTCCCACCACAGCGACGGGCTGACCGCGATATGCGCCTGAAAGGCATCGGGACGGTCGAGCAGCGCGATGAAATTGAACAGCCCGCCCAGCGAATGGCCCATCAGCACACGGTAGGGCGCGGTGCGATAGTGCGAATCCACCCATGGCATCACCTCGTCCGCCAGGAAATTCGCGAACGCGGCGCCGCCGCCTACAGGGATATCCTTATAATCCTCGCGCGCCTTCTCATCGTTGACCAGCGGCGCGGTCAGGTCGCGCGCACGGCGCTGCATCGTCGGCACCGCGATCACGATCATCTCGGGAATGCGGCCGCCGGCGCTCAGGAAATCGACGACGCCAGACGCGTGCAGAAAATGAGTGCCGCCATCGAGCACGATCAGCACCGGATAATGCTGCTTCGCCCGATCATAATATGCCGGTAACCGCACCAGGATCTCGCGATCCTCCTTCAGCAGTTTCGATCGGATCACGAAGCGCTGGCCGAGCGGAATCGGCCCAGGCTTCGCCGCCACCCCGCCTCCCTTTGCCGCCATCGCCGGCTGCAACGGCGCCACGGACGCCAGGAACGCCGCAATGCACGCAAATCTCAACATTCGTACAAATCCACCAATTCCCAGGCTATTTACAATACGGCAATTCATCATATTAAGTATCCACCATTAAGTGTTTTTACCTAAAATTGATTTCTCGATACGCTCACGAACTTTATCAACGCTATCACACTGCATATTCATCGATAAAGCACCTTGTCCATTTGAACCGATCAGTGCCGACCATCGATATACGACCGCACTAAAATAGAGAAAGATCGAAAATCAGGCATTTATACGGATGCGGCATATCCTTCGTGGCGGCTAAGACGGCGGCGACCTTCCGCAAGCCAGGCTCGATCATCCATGAGCGTACAGACAATCGCGACATCTTCCACTCCGGTCACCACCGGCGTTTCGTACAAGCTTCGTAAACCCTATCTCCTCTTCATCGGCGACGCCGCTTCGGCGGGCCATGCCAAGACTGCCTTCGGCGTTCGCGACTGGGCGCCCGACGACGTGTTGGCGCAGTGGCGCCTCCCGGGATGCCGTACGGACCTGAAGCTGCCCGAAATGGACGCCGCGACGGCCGCCGCCAACGGCGCCGCATCGCTGGTGATCGGCATCGCGCCGGCCGGCGGCCGGATTCCGGCGCACTGGATCGATTGCCTGGTCGCCGCCGCCGATGCGGGCCTGGATATCGTCGCCGGGCTGCACAGTCGGCTGAACGATATTCCCGAACTCGTCGCAGCGGCACGGCGCAATGGGATTCGGTTGATCGACGTGCGGGAACCGCCGAAAGGCATCGCCGTCGCCACGGGGAACAAGCGCTCGGGCAAGCGCCTGCTGACCATCGGCAGCGACTGCGCGCTCGGCAAGAAATACACGGCGCTCTCGCTGGCAAAGGCGATGCACCTGGCCGGCATCGATGCCGATTTCCGCGCAACCGGACAAACGGGCATACTCATCGCCGGCGAAGGCCTTCCCATGGACGCGGTGGTCGTCGACTTCGCCGCCGGCGCGGCGGAGGCGCTTTCGCCCGATGCCGCTCCCGATCACTGGGATGTCATCGAAGGCCAGGGCTCGCTGATCCATCCCGCTTATGCGGGCGTCACGCTCGCCCTGATCCACGGGTCGCAGCCCGATGCGCTGGTCCTCTGCCACGAGGCCGGCCGCCTCCACATCAACGATCAGCCGGCCATCCGGATTCCGCCGCTCGACGAGCTGGCGGAGGTGTATCTGCAGGCCGCGCGATTGACCAATCCGGGTGTGCGACTGGTCGGCGCCAGCCTGAACACAGCGCGGCTCGACGAGAGTGCCAGCGAGCGCGCGCTGGACGAAGCGGAGGATCTGCTTCAGGTTCCGAGCTTCGATCCCCTGCGCACCGCCCCGGATGCGATCATCAGCAAATTGCAGGCCCCATGACACGAAAACTGGACGTCCATCCGATCTCCTGGCCCCTGCAGGAGCCCTTCGCCATTTCTCGCGGTGTCCAGACCACGTCCGAGGTCGTGGTGGTCCGCCTTCACGAACGGGGTGTGGTCGCCTTGGGCGAGGCGGCCGGCGTGGACTATCACGGCGAAACGCCGGAAAGCATGCAAGCCCAGATCGAAGCCGTTCGCGGCGAGATCGAGGCCGGCGCCGGCCGCGAGGACCTGCTGGCATTGCTGCCCCCGGGCGGCGCGCGCAATGCGCTGGACGGCGCCTTGTGGGATCTCGAAGCCAAGCTTGGCGGCGTGCGTGCCTGGGAAAAGGCCGGCATGGGCAGCGGCGGCCCGATCACCACCGCCATCACCATCGGCATTCGGGATATCGCCGGCTACGAGGCACGTGCGCGGGCATTGCACCGCTATCCCTGGATCAAGATCAAGGTCGCGGCCGACGACCCGATCGCCTGCATCGAAGCCGTGCATCGCGGCGCGCCTGCGTCGCGGCTGGTCGTCGATCCGAACCAGGCATGGAGCGTCGAGCAATTGAAGGCGTTCGCTCCGCATCTGGCGGGCTTGGGCGTCGCGCTGCTGGAACAGCCCGTGCCCGTCGACGGAGACGACGAACTGATCGACTTCGCTAGCCCCGTGCCCATCTGCGCCGACGAAGCGATCGACACCGTCGCCGATCTGCCGCACCTGAAAGGCCGGTACGACTTCGTCAACATCAAGCTCGACAAGACGGGCGGACTGACAGCGGCGCTCGAACTCGCAAGGGCCGCGCAGGGCGAGGGTTTCAGGCTGATGGTCGGGTGCATGGTCGGCGGCTCGGTCGCGATGGCGCCAGCGATGATCCTGGGGCAGATTTGCGAGATCCGCGATCTCGACGGACCGCTGCTGCAAAGCAGCGATTGGGACAATGGCATCGTCTATGAGGACGGCGTCATGACACCGCCCTGGCCCGATTTCTGGGGCTGAAAACAGCCTCGCTCGCCGTTTCAAACCCGCAAGGCGCTTGGCCTTCACAGCGAGAATGGATCATCCGATGACGAGACTTGGCTTCTGTGTCGCCCTGAGCCTTTGCCTGACGGGAACCGCGCATGCCGAGTCCCGGAAAGAAGCCGTCGACGCGATCTTCGCGCCCTGGGCGAGCAGCGCCAGCCCGGGCTGCTCCGTCGGGGTGACGCGCGACGGCAAATCCGTCCTTCAGGCGGGTTACGGCATGGCCGACCTCGAACAGGGCGTGGCGAACCGGCCCGACACGGTGTTCAACATCGCATCGCTGTCGAAGCATTTCACCACCACCGCCGTCGAGCTGCTCGCCCAACAGGGAAAATTGTCCTGGGATGACGATATCCGCAAATATGTGCCGGAAATTCCCCAATATGGCCGCCCGATCACCTTGCGCCATCTGGCCAACCACACCAGCGGCATTCGCGATTTCCTGACATTGCTGGAATTCTCGGGCTGGAACTGGCTCGATGCCGTCACGGAGGAGAGGATCCTCGGCCTCATCGCCCGCCAGAAGCAGCTGAACTTCCCGACCGGAACAGCCTATACCTACAGCAATTCTGGCTATGTCCTGCTGGGGATCGTGGTCAAACGCGTCGCCGGCCAGCCGCTCGGCGAATTCCTCGGCCGCAACGTCTTCGAACCGATGGGCATGCTGCATAGCCGCGTCTACGACGACCGCCAGATGATCATGAAGAACCGCGCGCCGGGCCATTATATGCGCGACGATGGAAAGGGCTTCGCCATCTGGCGCCCCACCTATGACCAGATACTGGGCGACGGCGCGGTACTGACGTCCGTCCAGGACATGGCGATCTGGTCGAACAATTTCCTCCACCCTTCCCTCGGCCCGAATCCCCAGGCGCTGGTGGACGCGCTGCGGACGCCCGGCACCTTCAACGACGGCAAGCCGGCCCGGGCGGACGAGAACTCGGCCGTCTACGCGCTGGGCCTCACCGTCGGAGACTATCGTGACCTGCCCGTCGTCAGCCATTCCGGCGGCATTCCGGGTTATGCGACGAACATGCTGCTTTTCCCCAAGCAAAAGCTCGCCGTCACCGTCCTCTGCAATCTGGGAGGCGCGCCCGCGACCAATCTGAGCCGCGCCGTAGCCGACCTGTATCTGCCCCAGGATCTGCTGAAGGGCCCGCCGACGGAATTGCCCAAGCCGCAATATCGCCGGGCTTACGACCAGGCCGCGAAATCCCCGCCCTATGCGCTGGAGAAGCCCTATTCGCTGCAGGACTATGCCGGCCGCTATTCGAGCGACGAACTCGACGCCGATCACATAGTGTCCGCGGCAGGAAACGGCCTCGATCTCCGCGTCGGCTTTCTTCCGGCGACGCACTTCGTCGCCCAGGGCAAGGACATATTCTCCGGCGACGGCGTCACGCTGAGCTTCACCCGCGACAGGGGCCGGAAAGTCACCGGCTATACGCTCAAGGCCGGACGCGCACAGGGGCTCCTGCTCGTCCGCACCCGCTAGAGTTTGATCCATCTGCGTCGAAACACCCCCAGATTGTCATTCCCGCGAAAGCGGGAATCCCGCTTCTTCTTCTTTCTGATGCTTCACGGAATAGCGGGATTCCCGCGTTCGCGGGAATGACAAGATGAGTTAATCTAGCTGGATCAAACTCTAGTGATCGCTCCGTTCCCCAGGGATGCGTGGATCAGGCCTTCACGATCGTCCCGCGTAAAGGCTGGGCGATCGCCCGAATGTGCGCGTGAACATCGCGGTGAAGGCGCTGGGGCTCTCATAGCCGACGTCGAAAGCAACCGACGCCACCGTATGGCCGGCCTCCAGAAGCGAGATCGCTTCCAGCATGCGCACCTGTTGGCGCCAGAGAGCGAAGCCCATTCCAAGCTCTTGCCGGAACAGGCGCGTGAAGCTGCGCCGGCTCATCCCGACCTGCAGCGCCCAATCATCGATGACCCGCGTGTCCGCCGGATTGTCGAGGATGGCCCGACATACGCGCGCCAGGCGGGGATCCGTCGGGATGGTGACATGATAGGAGATGCTGGACATCCGCCTGATCTCCTCGAGCAGCACCCCGACGAGACGCCCCTCCCTGCTGTCGACATCATAGTCGCAGGAAAATCCGACCGCTTCGACGATCAGCGCGCGCAGCAGATTCGAGACTTCGATCACACGGCATTTCGACGGCTCGAGGTCATAGACATTGTCGATATACAATGTGCGCAGCGAGGCCGGACCGCGATAGCGAACCTCGTGCCGGCAATCGGCCGGAATCCATATCGCGCGATTGGTGGGAATGATGAAGCTGCGCCGTTCCGTCGTCACTTCCATGATCCCGGAGATGGCGTAGAGCAATTGCGCCTTGGAATGGCTGTGCATCGGATCGACAAAGCCGGAAATATAATCATTTCCAAGCCCGACGACGGGCAGTTCGTCACTGATGATGTCTTCGCTTCGAATCATGCGGTTCAGTCCACGAACATGGTTTGCGTCGCGACGATGACAGCCCAGACGGTCGGGAGGGGCAAGTCCCCCGAAACCCTGCCGACGAGGCCGGCGCCTCCCAAATCCGATATGCCCGGCGTCGCGATCAGGCCTTTACCAGCGGCAAGGCGGTCGTCGGCTTGCCGGTGAGTGCAAGCAGCGCGTTGGCGACGGCGGGGCCCACCACGGGAGTCCCCGGTTCGCCGGCACCCGCGGGATTGCGCGTCGAGGGCAGGATATGGACCTCGACCGCCGGCGCTTCCTCCATGCGGAGCACGCGATAACCGTCGAAATTCCGGTTCTGGACGATGCCGTCCTCGATCTTCACGTCGCCGAAGAGCGTGTAGGACAGGCCGTACATGATGCCACCCTCCATCTGCGCACGCACCTGATCGGGCGCGACCGCGATCCCGCAATCGATCGCGACCACCACGCGGCGCACGCGCGGCTCGCCATTCACCAGTCCGACCTCGACGATATTGGCGACGGTCGAGCCGAAACATTCGTGCACCGCGACGCCGCGCGCCCAGCCCTTCTCGATCGGCTTGCCCCAGCCCGCCTTCTCGGCGGCGAAATCGAGCACCGCGAGATGCGATTCCGCCTTGGCCTTGGCATAGATCGCGCGGCGATAGGCGACGGGATCGACGCCGGCGCGGTGCGCGAGCTGATCGATCGCATGTTCCATCATCATCGCGGTATGCGTCGCGCCGACCGAGCGCAGCCACATCACCGGAACCTTGGTCTCCGGATGGAATGCCCTGGCGTCGACCACCGGCGTCGCCTTGAGATAGGGCGAGCCCTGCACACCCTCCACCCCGGTGCTGTCGACACCGTCCTTGATCACCATCTCGAACGGCGTGCCGCGCATCAGCGATGCGGTGACGACACGATGCTCCCATGCTGCGGGATAGCCGTCCGCATCGACCGCAATGCGTGCGCGATGATGGGTGAGCGGACGGTAATAGCCGCCGCCCGTATCGTCCTCGCGCGTCCAGACCAATTTGACCGGACGCCCTTTCATCCGCCGCGCAACCTCGACGGTTTCCTTCTGATAATCGGCGGTCGCCACCGACCGCCGCCCGAAGCTGCCGCCCGCCGGCAAGGTTTCGATCTCGATGTCCGACGGATCGCAGCCGAGCAGCGTGGCGATGACAGTCTGGTCCATCGTCTGGCTCTGGCAACCGAAGGTCAGCTTCGCGCCTTTCTCCTTCACCAGCGCGACGCAGTTCATCGGCTCCATCGAGGCATGGGCGAGGAAGGGCTGCGTCATGTCGATATCGAGGGTGCGCGCGGGATCGTCGAACGCCTTGGCGGCGTCACCGCGCTGATCGAACGGTGCCCATTGCACGGCTTCCTTGCCATGCGCCATCGCGCGATACTGTTCGGCGATCGCGCCCGACGAACGCTTCTCCGCCTTGTCGTCGTTCCACTGCACCACCAGCGCGTCACGCCCGGCGATCGCGGCATGGGTGTTGCTCGCGACCACCGCGACGCCGCTGGGGATCTGCACGACATCGACGACCCCCGCGACCTTGCGCGCCGCCTTGTCGTCGAACGACGCGACCGTTCCGCCGAAGCGCGGTGAATGCGCGACAGCCGCGATCAACATGTCGGGCGACTGCACATCCTGGGTGAAGCGTGCCGTGCCCGTCGACTTGGCACGCGCATCGAGCCGGGTGACGCGATCGGTGCCGATCAGCTTGTAAGCGCTTGCCGGCTTGAGCTTTGGCTCGACGGGCGGCGTGACCTTGGCGGCCGCCGCGACCAGCCGACCGAAGCCGCTGCGCTTGCCACTTCCCGCATGGCTGACGATGCCGTTCTCGACCGTGATCTCGGCCGCAGGCACGCCCCATTCGGCGGCGGCAGCGGAAACGAACATCGCACGCGCCGCGGCACCCGCCTTGCGGAGCTGGTCCCAGCTGTCGGTGATGCTGCCCGATCCGCCGGTCAACTGGATACCGAAACCACCGCGCGCATAGAGCTTGACGTCCGCAGCTGCATTTTCGACCGAAACCTTGGACCAGTCGGCATCGAGTTCCTCGGCGACCAGCGCAGCCAGACCGCTCTGCGCGCCCTGGCCGAGCTCGGAGAATTTGGCGATGACGGTGACGCTGTCATCGGGCGCGATACGGACAAAGGGCCCGAATGCGACAAAATCGGCCTCTTCAGCCGCAGCCGCGAGGCCGGGCGTGCCGCCGACGACCAGCGCGCCACCGACAAGCAGCGCGCCGATCAGCAGCTCGCGGCGCGAAGCGCCGATGCGTTCGCGACCGCTCATGCCGCCACTCCCGCGGCATCCTTGATCGCCGCCTTGATGCGATTGTAGCAGCCGCAACGGCAGATATTGCCGTTCATCGCCTCGACGATCTCGGCGTCCGAAGGTTTGGGCTTCACCGCGAGCAAAGCCGCGGCGCTCATGATCTGGCCCGACTGGCAATAGCCGCATTGTGGCACATTATGACGTTCCCAGGCGGCCTGGAGCGGATGCTTCGCCTCCAGCCCCTCGATCGTGGTGATGCGCATGCCCTGCGCCATCTCGACCGTGGTGACGCAGGACCGTATCGCTTCGCCATCGGCATGGACGGTGCAGGCGCCGCATTGCGCGATACCGCAACCGAACTTGGTACCGGTCAGCCCGATCTCGTCGCGCAGCACCCAGAGCAAAGGCGTATCCGCCGCCGCCGCGATCTCGCGATCCTTGCCGTTGATATTGAGTTTCGCCACGTGTCTCGCCCTCGTTCCAAACCCGACGCAGTTTCCGAGTCGCCGTTGTGTCCCTCCGGCGCGCCGATACCCATCTTATGTCATTCCCGCGAAAGCGGGAATCCCGCTTCTTCTTTCCGATGCTTCACGGAAAAGCTGGATTCCCGCATGCGCGGGAATGACAAGAAAGGCGATAGACCGATTTAGCGCCCCGCCTCGAACTCCGCGAGCATCGTATAATAAGGATCGTCGGGCTTGCGCTGGCTGAGATGTTCCTTCGGCGCATTCGCCATCGAGACGTCCGCTCGGGCCTCGACGCGTTCCCAGTCGGTAAGGCCGCGCCGCTGCGCGATCTTCCATTCGCCGCCGCGCCGTTCGAACCGGTCGAGATAACGGCCGCTGACGAAGAAATCCTCCTCGTCGGTCTTGGCCGCATTCAGCCTGCGATGATGTGCCGCGAAATAGCATTCGGTGAAGGCGCGATCGCCCTTCAGCCGGATCGAGACATTGCTGATCGCGTGCGTCGTCATGATCACACCGCCGACGATCTTCACCGCGAAACCGATGAAATCCTGCGACAATCCCTTGAAGCGGCCATGCTGATGCTGTGCATCCGGCCAGAAGCAGGATCGCAGCAGCGCCTCGTCGAGCCGGTCGTTGCCGCGGGCATAATCGAACAGCACGTCGGTGATCTGCTGGCGAGCCACCAGATCGGCGAGCATGTCTCCCGGGTTTCCGTGCATCTTCGCGCCCTTCTCCTTCGCAGCCGCCGGCTCGGCCAGCAGGCCGGCCGCAAGTGGCGCCGCGAGCATCGCCTTCAATGCGCCGCGTCGTTCCGTGCTATCCATCATCACTCTCCCAACTCAGTGTGCGGCGCCGACGCCCCAATCGCGCAGCACCTCGTCGGTATGCGCGCCAACGACCGGTGGCGGCCCCTGGACCGCGCCTGGCGTGCCCGAAAAGCGCGGCACCGGACCGGGCTGGACGATGCCCTCCACTTCGACGAACAGGCCGCGTTCAACATTGTGCGGATAGGCGGGCGCTTCCTCGATACCGAGTACCGGCGCGAAGCAGGCATCCGTCCCTTCGAACAGCGAACACCATTCGTCGCGCGTCTTGCGTGCGATCACTTCCGCCAGCTTCGCCTTGAGCTCCGGCCAGCGGGCACGATCCATCTGCGCGGCAAAGGCGTCGTCGAGCCCGGCCTTCTCGACAAGCAAAGCGTAGAATTGCGGCTCGATCGAGCCCAGCGCGATCCAGCCGCCATCGGCGCAGCGATAGCTGTTGTAGAAATGCGCGCCGCCATCGAGCAGATTGGCCTCACGCCGGTCCTTCCAGCGGCCGACCCCATTGAAGCCGTAGAACATCGACATCAGCGACGCCGCGCCTTCCGCGATGGCGCAATCGACCACCTGCCCTTTGCCGGTCTCTCGCGCGCTGATCACGCCGGCCAGCAGCCCCATGGCGAGATAGAGCGATCCGCCGCCGAAATCGCCGACGACGTTGAGCGGCGGCACCGGCTTGTCGGCGGTTCCGATCGCATGGAGCGCGCCCGAGATCGCGATATAATTGATGTCATGGCCCGCGGCCTGGGCAAGCGGCCCGGTCTGTCCCCAGCCGGTCATGCGGCCATAGACAAGGCGCGGATTGCGGGCGAGCGCAACCTCAGGGCCCAGCCCCAGCCGCTCCATCACCCCCGGGCGAAATCCCTCGAACAGCGCATCGGCTTTCTCGATCAGGTCGAGGCAGGTCGCGATCGACGCCGGATCCTTGAGGTCGAACGCCAGCGACCGACGGCCGCGCGCGGTGACGTTGCCGATCCCGCCGCCATCGGCGCCCAGCCGGTCGATCCGGATCACGTCGGCGCCCAGATCGGAGAGCAGCATGCCGCAAAAGGGCCCCGGCCCGATCCCGGCGAATTCGACGATCCGTACGCCCGAAAGCGGCCCCTGCCCCATCAGTTCTTGTCCTCCAGCAAACGGCGCGCAATCACCTGTGCCTGGATTTCGCCCGCACCCTCGAAGATGTTGAGGATGCGCGCATCGGCGAGCAGGCGGCTCGCGACATATTCCTCGGCGAAACCGTTGCCGCCATGGATCTGCAGCGCATTGTCCGCCGCGGCCCAGGCGACGCGCGCGGCGATCAACTTGGCCATGCCAGCTTCCAGATCGCAGCGCTTGCCGGCGTCCTTCTGGCGCGCCGCGAAATAGGTGAGCTGGCGCACGCCCATGATCTCCGCCGCCATCATCGCCAGCTTGTTGGCGACGCGCGGAAATTCGAAGATCGGCCGCGCGAATTGCCGGCGCGCCAAGGCATAGGCCAGACCGGTATCGAGCGCTGCCTGCGCCACGCCGACCGCGCGGGCGGCGGTCTGGATGCGCGCGCTTTCGAACGTGGCCATCAGCTGCTTGAAGCCCTGCCCCTCGATCCCGCCGAGCAGATTGGCGCGGTCGACGCGGAAGCCGTCGAAACCGATCTCATATTCCTTCATGCCGCGATAGCCGATCACGCCGATCTCGCCGCCGCTCATGCCCTCGGCCGGGAACGGATCCTCCACCGTGCCGCGCGGCTTGGGCGCGAGCAGCATCGACAGGCCGCGATGATCCTTCGTCTCCGGATCGGTGCGCACCAGCAAGGTCATCATGTCGGCGCGCGCGGCATGGGTGATCCAGGTCTTGGCGCCCGCGATCGAATAAAAATCGCCGTCGATCGTCGCGCGTGTGCGCAGCGCGCCGAGGTCCGATCCGGTATCGGGTTCGGTGAACACCGCCGTCGGCAGGATCTCCGCACTCGCGATCAGCGGCAGCCAATGGCGCTTCTGCGCCTCGGTGCCACCCGAAAGAATGAGTTCGCCCGCAATCTCGGAGCGGGTGGCAAGCGATCCCACGCCGATCCAGCCGCGCGACAATTCCTCGGACACGACGCACATGGCGGTCTTCCCCATGCCATGACCACCATAGTCCTCGTCAATGGTCAGGCCGAACACCCCCATCGCGCCGAGTTCCTCGACCAGCGGCAGCGGGATCAGCGCGTCATCGAGATGCCATTGCTGCGCAAAGGGGGTCACCTTCTCCTGTGCGAAGGCGAAGAACTGGTCGCGGACCATTTCGAGCGTATCGTCGAGCCCGGTGATCTCGACCGTCGCATGGCCGCTTGCCGTCGCGATACGATCGGCGACCGCGCTCTTGACCGATTGCCGTGTGCCGTCGCGCGCGAGCCGCCGCAGCGCAGGATCGTCGAGATGCGCGAGTATCGCCGCATCGTCGGTAAAATCGCCGGGCCGCGCGACCTCGCCCTGGTTCATCGCGATGCCGCCGGCAAGTTGCTGCGCATATTCGCCGAACAGCAATTGGGAAAGCAAGGCCTCGGTCTCGCCGAAACGGCCTTCGGCAGACAGCCGCTCGGCCCAGCCGGCGACCTGGTTCATCAGCTCGGCATAGGATGCGTACCAGCCGAAGCCATGGACGATATGCTGCTCGTCATCGGCACGCGCCCGGTCGACCCTGCCCCCGACCGAGACGCGTTCGGCAATTGCGGGGCGCACCGCCGCCACGAACGCCTGAACCGCACCCGCCGCATCGCGCAGCAGACCGGCAAGCTCGGCGCCACCCAGTCCGATCGCCTCGACCCGTTGCGTCGCCGGCACGGTCAGCCTTCGCCCTGCTCGCCGGCGCCGGCCTTGTTCGCGCTCGACATTTCCTTGGCGCCCATGCCCCCGGTCAGGGTGCCGGTGGTGAGCTGATTATGCGCATGCGCCAGGTGATGCATGTGGAACAGCGCATCCATCGACGTGCGCTTGCCGCGCAGATCCTCGATGAAATTCATCGATTGCTTGCTGAGTGTCAGTCCGAAACGCGGCCGCGTCGCGATCTCGTCGGCGATCGCGGTCACTTCCGCCTCCAGCCGCTCACGCGGCACGACGCGATTGATCATGCCCAGATCATAGGCACGCTGTGCGGGCATCCGTGCGCCGAGATAGAGGAATTCGCGCGCGATCCGCGGCGGCAATTCCCATAGATGCGCGCTATATTCGACCCCTGGCACCCCCATGCGCACCACCGGATCCTGGAAGAAGGCGTCTTCGGACGCGACGATCATGTCGCAGACCATCGCCAGCATCAGCCCGCCGGCGATACATGCCCCCTGAACCATCGCGATCGTCGGCTTGGGCATGTCCTGCCAGCGGCGGCACAGGCCGAGATAGGCATCCTGTTCGAGCGTATATTGCCGCTCGGCGCCGTCCTTGGTGGTGTGATCGTCCCACAGCAGCACGCGTTCGCGCGGCAGATGCGTGTCCTTGGCGGGCGTGCCGAGATCATGGCCGGCCGAGAAATGCTTGCCCTGTCCACCAAGCACGACGACGCGCACCGCATCGTCGTCGACCGCGCGGCGGAAACAGGCGTCGAGCTGATTGAGCAGCCGGTAATTCTGCGCATTGTTCACTTCGGGCCGCGCCAGCGACACCCAGGCGACACTGCCCCGCACCTCGTAATGAACGAAGACCTCTTCACCTTCCGGGCTGGAGATGGCGGTGGCCATGGATCGATCCTCTTCCTGCACGGCGCGACGGCGCCTAAATGAATTTGCACCATAGTGCAAAATTCAGGCGCCGCCAACCCTATCTTGGCTGCATGCGGATGGCGCCGTCCAGCCGCACATTCTCCCCGTTGAAATAGCCATTTTCGATCATGCCGAGCGCGAGCTGCGCATATTCCTGCGGCCGGCCGAGTCGCTTGGGAAAGGGCACACTGGCGGCCAGCCCGGCGCGCACCGCTTCGGGCGCGCGTGCCAGCAGCGGCGTATCGAAAATGCCAGGCAGGATGCAGTTGCAGCGTATGCCGTCACCCATCAGGTCGCGCGCCACGGTGAGCGTGAGCGAGGTGATGCCGCCCTTCGACGCGGCATAGGCGGCCTGGCCCATTTGCCCATCCTGCGCCGCGACGCTGGCGGTGTTGATGATCACCCCTCGCTCGCCATCCTCCATCGGCTCCAGATCGAGCATGCCGGCGGCCGAGCGCGAAATGCAGCGGAACGTGCCGACCAGATTGATCTGGAGGATCATGTCGAACGCGTCGCTGGGGAAATATTTGGCTTCGCCCGTCACCTTGTCGCGGCTCGCGGTCTTCATCGCATTGCCGCGTCCCGCGCAATTGACCAGGATCCGTTCCTGGCCATGCGCCGCGCGCGCTGTGTCGAACCCCGCCGCGACCGCCGCCTCGTCGGTCACGTTCACCTCACAGAAGACGCCGCCGATTTCGGCTGCGACCTGCTCGCCGCGTTCGGCGTTCATGTCGAACAGCGCGACCTTCACGCCCTTTGCCGCCAAGGACCGCGCGGTTGCTTCGCCCAGGCCCGAAGCGCCACCCGTCACGATCGCCGCGATGCCGTTCTCAAGCTTCATTTCCGCTCTCCTCGTTCAATCCCAAACGCTGCTCGACGACGCGGGCATTGCCGAGCCGTTCCAGTTCATCCTCATCCAGCGCCAGCCAGTCGCGCAGAATCTCCGCGCTGTGTTCGCCCAGCCGCGGCGGCGGCCGATCGAATCGCGCCGGCGTTTCGCCCAGCTTGCCCGGAAAGGCGACCGATGGCACCTCCACGCCCTCGCGCTCGAACCGGTGCACGGTGCCGCGTGCCTCGACGAACGGGTCCTCGAAGATATCCTTGATCGTGTTCACCGGCCCTGCGGGCACGCTGCACGCGACCAGGCGATCGATCAGCGTCGCGCCGTCGAAATCGCGGACGAGGCGCTGGACGATATCCTCGATCTCGTCGCGATTGATCAGGCGGGCGCGACCGGTCGCGAAACGGGGATCGGTGATCAGTTCGGGCACATCCAGTTCGCGGCAGAGCTGAGCGAACTGCCCGTCATTGCCCACCGCGATGATGATCGATCCATCCGCCACTTCGAAGGTCTTGTACGGCACCACCGTCGGGTGACGATTGCCCAGCCGGCCGGGCACCACGCCGCCGACCAGCCAGTTCATCGACTGGTTGGCGAGCATGGCGATCTGGGTGTCGAGCAGCGAGATGTCGATCTGCTGGCCCTGGCCCGTGCGCTCGGCATGGCGCAACGCCATCAGGATGCTGACCGTGGCATACATGCCGGTGGCGAGATCGGCGGTCGCGACGCCCGCGCGCAGCGGCTGCCCGCCCTCCTCCCCGGTGATACTCATGAAGCCGCCCATGCCCTGGGCGACGAAATCATAGCCGCCGCGATCGGTATAGGGACCGGTCTGGCCGAAACCGGTGATCGAGCAATAGACGAGGCGCGGATTGGCGGCGGACAGGCTGGCATAGTCGAGGCCGTATTTGGCCAGACCGCCGACCTTGAAATTCTCGACGACGATATCGGCCTTTGCGGCGAGCGCACGGATCAGCGCAGCCCCGGCGGGATCGGCGAGATTGATCGCGGCCGAGCGCTTGTTGCGGTTGCACGACAGATAATAGGCGCTTTCGCCGAGCGCTTCATGGCCATCGGCATCGCGCAGATTGGGTGGGCCCCAGGCGCGGGTATCGTCACCCTTGCCGGGCAGTTCGATCTTGATCACATCGGCGCCGAAATCGGCGAGGATCTGCGTGCTCCACGGCCCGGCGAGCACGCGCGAAAGATCGAGCACCTTCACGCCATCGAGCGCACACGCAACTTGGCCGTCCACTGTTCCTTACTCCTCTCCAGCGTCGCCGCCGTTATGAAGAGATTGCCGGTGGAGGCAATACATTTTGCACTACAGGTTATTTTTTGAGCTGCAAGGCGATCGCGCAGCTTGGCTCGCTGCGGTTCTTTTATCCTTTGTCATTCCCGCGAACGCGGGAATCCAGCCTCTTCTTCTTTCGGAAATTCCACAGAAAAGCTGGATTCCCGCGTGCGCGGGAATGACAGGGGGTGTTCAATCCTGAGGGATCAGCCCTGGCGCGTGCCGGTCAGCGGAAAGCTGCCGAATGCGCCGGCACCGGCGCTGCCGGTCAAGGTATCGCCGTCGACCGTGGCCTCGCAATCGAGCGTCATCGGCATCGGCACCTTGATGTTCATCTTCCATTTGAGCGTGTCGCCATCGACGACACCGTCCTCGACGTCGAGCGAGCCGAGCGCACCGGACATGTTGCCGGTGAAGCTGCTCCCGCTGCTCTGCACGGTCAGCACCGCATTCTGATCGCCCAGCGGCGACTTGATCGTGCAGTCCCAGGCACCATCGACATTGGCCATTCGGTCGTCTCCCCAAAAGCGCTCCGGCAACGGCCGGAGCCAGCATGTTCCTTACAGCGTCGAACCGACCGCGGCTATTGCGCCGACACCACTTCGACGGGCAGGCCGAGCGGATCGAGCTGCGGCTTCACCTTCGCGGCGTCGCCAACCACGATCCAGGTCAGTTGGTCGGGCTTGATCACGGCGCGTGCCGCCTTGTCGAGATCCGCCGCGCTCAGCGCACGGTAGCGATCGGCCAGCGTATCGTAATAATCGTCCGAACGCTGGAACAGGTCGTTGCGCTGCATGCCGCCAAGCACGTCCGACGCGGTCTCGTAGCTTCCCGGAAGCTCGCGGATGCTGCCGTTCTTGGTCCGCTCCAGTTCTTCGGGCGTGACGCCCTTGGGGCCCAGAAATGCCTGATATTGTTCACGCAACGCGGCAATGGCGAGACCGGTCTTGTCCGCCTGAACGGGTGCGAAGATCATATAGGGCATGTCGTTGGCAAAGCGGCTGATCTGCGCGCCGACGCCATAGGACCAGCCCTTGGTCTCGCGCAGGTCCATGTTGATGCGCGACAGGAAGCTGCCGCCGAGCACGTCGTTGGCGGCAAGCAGATCGGTGATCTCGGCATTGCCCTTGAGCGGCAGGATTTCGCCGGCCAGGATCAGCGACTGCGGCGAATCCTTGCGATCGATCAGGACGATGCGCGGTTTCGCGGCCGGAATGGCGGCATCGAAATTCTTCGCGCCGGCCGGTCCCTCGCCCACCCATTTGCCGAAGCGCGCGTCGAGCAGTGGCTGAATCTTCGCGAGCGGCTGGTCGCTGACGACGAAGATCTTCGTCTTTTCGGGACGGAACCAGGCGCGGTGGAACGCAAGCAGGTCGTCACGCGACACCTGCGCCACCGCGGCGGGATCGCCGGTGCCCGTCGCCGGCACGCCATAGGGATGCGCCTTACCATACAGCAGCGGCGGCAATTGGCGCATCGCGATGCTTTGCGGCTGCGTCATTTCCTGCGCGATGCGGGCGAGTTGCTGCCCGCGCAGCCGCTCCACCTCTGCAGGTGCGAAGGCCGGATGCAATGCGATGTCGGTGAACAGATCGAGCGACGGCGCGAGATTGTCGGACAGCGCGAACAACGACACGGTGGTGCGATCCATCGACGAGCCCGCGCCGATATTGGCGCCAAGCCGTTCCTGACGCTCGGCGATCTGCACCGAATTGAGGCTGGTCGTACCCTCTTCGAGCAAGGCGAGCATCAGCGATTGCGTACCCAGCTTCGCCTTGGGATCGGCCGCATTGCCCGCGTCGATCGACAGCGCGATCTGCGTGATCGGGACGGCGGTGCGGTTCGCATAGATCAGCTCGATGCCGTTGGAGAGCTTCGAACGCGTGACCTGCGGGAAATCGAGATCGGCGATCGGACCGACCTCTGGCAGCTTCGACCGGTCGACCGCGGTCAGCGGCGCAGCGGCGCTGCCCGAAGCGTCCTGCGGGGCGATCTTCGACGGCGCGGCCAGCGGCTTCTCACCGGACTGGGGCGCACGATAATAGGATGGCGAGAAAGTCGCGCCACCGGTCGGCGTACCCTTGGCTTCGTCATAGGCGGCGCGCTCACCCGGCACCACGGTCAGCGCATAGACCGGGCGGCTCAGCCATTTGCCCATCGCGGCACGCACTTCGGCCGGCGTCACCTTGGCATAGGCGGCAAGCTGCTTCTTGTAGAATTGCGGATCGTTCGAATAGAGCGCGCCTTCGGCAAGTGCCACGGCCTTGCCGCTGAAACCGCCGACCGATTCCAGCCCGGCGATCCGCCCGGCCACCGTGCGGGTGGCGACGCGCTCAACCTCGTCGGCGGTCGGGCCCGACTTCACGAAGTCGGCGATGATCGTGTCCAGCCGCTTCGACACCGCCTCGGCATCGACGCCGGGTTTCACATCGACCTGGACCTCGAACTGGCTGATATTCGCGAATTCCTGGAGCGCGGCTGAGACCCGCACCGCGCTTTTCTCTTCGCGGACCAGGATATTGTCGAGCCGCGAGCTCGACAGCCCGCCGAGCACCGTCGCGCCCACGCCGAGCGGCACCGTATCCTTGTCGTTGAGCCCGGGCACGATCCAGGTCCGATAGATGCGCGTCTGCGCGACGCGATCCTTCATCACTTCATCCTTGCGGGCGGCAAGCGTCGGCACCGGTGCGCTGACCGGCGCGGTCTGCGGCCCGCGCGCGATATCGCCGAAATATTTCTCCATCAGCGGCCGCGCGGTCTTCGCGTCGATATCGCCGGCCAGTACGACGATCGCATTGTTCGGGCCGTAATGGCTGCGGAACCAGCCCTTCACATCCTCGAGGCTGGCGGCGTCGAGATCGGCCATCGAACCGATCGTCGAATGGCCATAGGGATGTTCGGGCGAGAACAGCGCCGCGATCTGGGCATATTCGACCAGGCCATAGGGCTGGTTGTCGCCCTGGCGCTTCTCGTTCTGGACAACGCCGCGCTGGTTATCGAGTTTCTCCTGCGTCACCGCGCCGAGCAGATGGCCCATCCGATCGGATTCGAGGAACAGCGCGCGTTCCAGCGCCGGCGTCGGCACCGTCTCGAAATAATTGGTGCGGTCGAACCAGGTGGTGCCGTTGAAGTCGGTCGCGCCGACCTGTTGCAGCGGCTCGAAGAAATCGCCCGGCGCATTCTCCGATCCGTTGAACATCAGATGTTCGAACAGATGCGCGAAGCCGGTCTTGCCCTTGGGCTCATGCTTCGACCCCACATCATACCAGACCGAGACCGCGACGATCGGCGCCTTGCGGTCGGTATGGACAAGCACGCGCAGGCCGTTGGCGAGCGTGAATGCCTCGTAGGGAATGTTCACCTTCTTCACGAGCACCGAGACCGGCACAGGCTTCGACTCGGATTGGGCCGAAGCAGGAAGTATGGCGAACGCAAGAAAGGGTGCGGCAGTGAAGCCGGTCAGCAGGCGGCGCATCAAGAAAACATCCTTGTTCAAAACGTAGTCGGACAATAGCAGCCGGCAGACAAGTCGCAAGCCAAGTACCGCCGCAAGCCACCAACGTACGACACAGTTCGGCGAACGACATTGACGATGATAAGATTTGCGATATCGCCCCGCGCTTCTTCTTAACGGGACTGGGATCCTCCACTATGCGCGTCGCATCTCTCTTGGCCGGCATCGGCCTGCTTTCCATATCGGTTTCGGCGATCGCGCAGGATGCCGCGCCCGTGTTCACGCCGGAAGGCGTGCGCGCGCATGTCGAGTTCCTCTCCGACGATCTGCTCGAGGGCCGCGACACCGGCAGCCGGGGATATGAGATCGCCGCACGCTATGTCGCGACGCGGTTCGAAGCGCTGGGGCTCAAGCCCGCCGGCGAGAATGGCGACTGGTATCAGCAGGTCGGCCTGCAGCAGACCGACCCCGGCGCCAATCCCGGCACGGTGACGGTCAGCGGCCCTGCCGGCGAGAAGAGCTGGGCACATGCCACCGAGGTGCTGGTCGGCCTCAACGCACGCGAGCCAAAATTGGACGTGGCCGCACCGCTGGTTTTCGTTGGCTATGGCATTGAGAATGCCCGGCTCGGCCTGAACGACTATCGCGGGCTGGACGTGAAGGGGAAGATCGTCGTCACGCTGCAAGGCTATCCCAAAGGCCTGCCGAGCGAGGAAGGCGCGCATGTCAGCGCCACCAAGGCCGAAGCCGCCGAGCGCCACGGCGCGATCGGCATGGTCAGCATCGCGACGCTGCAATCCGAAAAGGCGCGCCCCTGGGAGAAAATCGTCCATTTCGCCGACGAACCCGGCTTCGCCTGGGTCTCACCCGACGGCAAGCCCAACAGCTCGGCCCCCAGCATCCGCGCCAGCGCCATGCTCAATCTACCGGCCGCGGACGCGGTCTTTGCCGGTGCACCGCGGACATTGGCCCAGGTGCGGGCGGAAGCGGACAAGGCCGGCGGCAGACCGAAGGGTTTCGCACTCAGGACGAGCATCCGCATCCAGGGCGAAAGCACGACCAAACGCGTCAGCAGTCCCAATGTCGCGGCGATCCTGCCCGGCTCCGACCCCGCACTCGCCGGCGAATATGTCGTGCTGTCCGCGCATCTCGACCATATCGGCCTCGCCAGCGCCAAGCCCGGCGACACGCCTGAGACCGACCGGATCAACAATGGCGCGCTCGACAATGCCGCGGGCATAGCAACCATGCTCGAAGTCGCGCGCGCCGCGGCGGAATCGCCGGACAAGCCGCGTCGTTCGATCATCTTCCTCGCCTCCACCGGCGAGGAAAAGGGCCTGATCGGCGCCGATTATTTCGCGCGCCACCCGACGGTGCCCGCGGGCAAGATCGTCGGCAATGTCGATCTCGACATGCCGCTGCTGCTCTATCCCTTCACCGACGTCATCGCTTTCGGCGCCGATCACAGCTCGCTCGGCACGCTGGTGGCGAAGGCGGTCGCGCCGATGGGCGTCAAACTGTCGCCCGATCCGATGCCGCAGGAAGGAATCTTCACCCGCTCCGACCATTATATGTTCGTGCGGCAGGGCGTGCCCGCCGTGTTCCTCGCCACCGGCTTTGCCAATGGCGGCGAAAAGGCCTGGGGCGAATTCCTCTCGGGCAATTATCATCACCCCGGTGACGACATGATGCAGAAGATCGACTGGCAGGCCGGCGCCCGTTTCGCGGAAGCCAATTACCGCATCACCCGTGCCATGGCCGACGCGGACACGCCACCGCTCTGGATCGAAGGCGATTTCTTCGGCGACACCTTTGCCGCCGGCAAACCGCGCGCGCCGAAGGCCGCCAAATAGAGGAACCTCCCCTCGACGGCACCGACCGCCCCGAACAAAGCATCGCGCGGAAAAGTGGGAACCGGTTTTCCGCAAAGGCGATGCGATCAGAAATATCTAGAGCAGGCTGTGCGATTTCGTGCAGCCTGCTCTAGTCTCGCCGGAACCCGCGCACGCATAAGGGTTTTTGCGAATGGGCGGATCGGCCCCAGCGATGCATGTCGGCATGTGACGATTATGCATCGCCCGGGGCTTGTGTTGCATTAAAGCAACACCATATCGGCGCCGACCTGACAAAGGGGACGACATGAACCTCGAGAAATTTACCGACCGCGCCAAGGGTTTCCTGCAATCGGCGCAGACCGTCGCGATCCGGATGAGCCATCAGCGGATCAGCCCGGAACATCTGCTCAAGGCCCTGCTCGAAGACGAGCAGGGCATGGCCTCCGGTCTGATCAAGGCGGCCGGGGGCAATGCGCCGGTCGCGCTTGCCGAAACCGACAAGGCACTCGCCAAGATTCCGGCGGTCTCGGGCGGCGGCGCACAGCAGTCGCCGGGGTTGGACAATGACCTGGTCCGCACGCTCGACCAGGCCGAGCAGATCGCGACCAAGGCAGGCGATTCCTATGTGACGGTCGAACGGATGCTGCTCGCGCTCGTGCTGGCTACCACCACTGAGGCGGGCAAGGCGCTGGCCGCGGCAGGCGTGACCGCCGACGGCCTCAACACTGCCATCAACCAGCTTCGCGGCGGGCGCAGCGCCGATACGGCCGGCGCCGAGGATCGCTACGACGCGCTCAAGAAATTCGCGCGCGACCTGACCGATGCCGCGCGCGACGGCAAGCTCGACCCCGTGATCGGCCGCGACGAGGAGATCCGCCGGACGATCCAGATCCTGGCGCGGCGCACCAAGAACAATCCCGTGCTGATCGGCGAGCCCGGCGTCGGCAAGACCGCGATCGCCGAAGGGCTGGCGCTGCGCATCGCCAATGGCGACGTGCCCGACAGCCTGAAGGATCGCCGGTTGATGGCGCTCGACATGGGCAGCCTGATCGCGGGCGCCAAATATCGCGGCGAATTCGAGGAGCGGCTGAAGGGCGTGCTCGACGAAGTACGCGGTGCGGAGGGCGACATCATCCTGTTCATCGACGAGATGCATACGCTGATCGGCGCCGGCAAGGGCGAAGGCGCGATGGATGCGTCCAACCTGCTCAAACCTGCGCTCGCGCGCGGCGAGCTGCATTGCATCGGCGCGACCACGCTCGACGAATATCGGAAATATGTCGAGAAGGACCCCGCGCTCCAGCGGCGCTTCCAGCCGGTGTTCGTCGGCGAACCGACCGTCGAGGACACGATCTCGATCCTGCGCGGCCTCAAGGAGAAATACGAGCTGCACCACGGTGTGCGGATCACCGATAGCGCGATCGTTTCCGCCGCGACCCTGTCCAACCGCTACATCACCGACCGTTTCCTGCCCGACAAGGCGATCGACCTGATGGATGAGGCCGCGTCGCGGCTGCGCATGGAGGTCGAGTCCAAGCCGGAGGAAATCGAGAATCTCGATCGCCGCATCATCCAGCTCAAGATCGAGCGCGAAGCGCTGAAGAAGGAAAGCGATACCGCATCCAAGGATCGGCTCGCGGCGCTGGAAAGCGAACTGGCCAATCTGGAACAGCAATCCGCCGAACTGACCGGCCGCTGGCAAGCGGAGAAGGAAAAGATCGCGGGTGAGGCCAAGATCAAGGAACAGCTCGACGCCGCGCGCCTCCAGCTCGAGCAGGCGCAACGCTCCGGCGATCTCGCCAAGGCGGGCGAGCTCAGCTACGGCATGATCCCGCAGCTCGAGAAGCAGCTTGCCGAAGCCGAGAGCGTCGCCGCCGGCGCGATGCTGCGCGAGGAAGTGACGAGCGAGGACATCGCCTCGGTCGTCAGCCGCTGGACCGGCATTCCCGTCGACAAGATGCTCGAGGGCGAGCGCGAGAAACTGCTCCAGATGGAAGACGCGATCGGCAAGCGCGTGATCGGTCAGGAAGCCGCGGTGAAAGCGGTTTCGACCGCGGTACGCCGCAGCCGCGCCGGGCTCCAGGACCCCAACCGTCCGCTCGGCTCCTTCCTGTTCCTGGGGCCGACGGGCGTCGGCAAGACCGAGTTGACCAAGGCACTGGCCGGATTCCTGTTCGACGACGACAATGCGATGGTGCGCATCGACATGAGCGAGTTCATGGAGAAGCACAGCGTCGCACGGCTGATCGGCGCCCCGCCGGGCTATGTCGGTTATGAAGAAGGCGGTGTTCTAACCGAATCGGTTCGCCGCCGCCCCTATCAGGTCATCCTGTTCGACGAGGTGGAAAAGGCGCATTCGGACGTCTTCAACATCCTGCTTCAGGTGCTCGACGACGGCCGCCTGACCGATGGCCAGGGCCGCACGGTCGATTTCTCGAACACGCTGATCATCCTGACCTCGAATCTGGGCAGCCAGTATCTCGCGGGCATGGCCGACGACCAGAAGGTGTCCGATGTCGAGCCGCAGGTGATGGAGATCGTCCGCGCGCATTTCCGCCCGGAATTCCTCAACCGGCTGGACGAGATCATCCTGTTCCACCGGCTGGGCCAGGCGCATATGGGCCCGATCGTCGAAATCCAGGTCGGCCGCGTGCAGAAACTGCTCAAGGATCGCAAGGTGACCCTGGAACTCACCGACGGTGCGCGGAACTGGCTGGGGCGGGTCGGTTACGACCCGGTCTATGGCGCCCGCCCGCTCAAGCGCGCGGTGCAGAAATATCTGCAGGATCCGCTCGCCGACATGATCCTGCGCGGTCAGGTGCCCGACGGGTCGACGGTAAAGGTCGACGAGGGCGATGGCGCGCTGGTGCTGACGGCCGGCTGACGAGATATTGAACTGGAACGCCGAGCAATTGAGTCAAAACGCCCGGCGTTCCAGAATTTTCAGGATCTCACCTCCCCTCACCGTCATTCCCGCGAACTTGGGAATGATGGTGGCATTCAATCAGGTGGATCACCCGGCGGTTGCAGTTGGACGGAAGCGGGGATGATCGGGCCGTAGCGGCGGCTCGAAATCCTCGCGCCGCCAGATCGGATCCGCGGGCTCCTCGGCATCGGGAATGGCGAAGCGCAGATATCCGAAATAGCTTGCGATCAGCCTTTCCGCCGGATCGATGATCGCCGTCCGCCCATGCATGAACCGGCTATTGTCCAGCATCACGACGTCACCGGCACGCCAGTTGATCGGGACACTCAAGCGATCGCCGGTTTCCTTGATCGCCTGCAGCCACGCTTCGGGCACCGGATGCCCGTCGTCGAGAACCGGGTGATCGGGCCGTCCATGATTGAAACGTGCGAAAAGCAGGAAATTGCCGAATGCCGGATCATCGGTGAACATCGGTTTGTGCAAGGCGGGTCGCGAAAAAAAACGCACGATCGTGCCATCCGGAAACCGCCGAAAGGCATAGGGACATTGAGCCGGCGGTGATGCGAGTTGCGCATCGCTCGGATTGGGCGTGCCGAGCCAATAGTCGAGCAATTCCGGCCAGGTCGGCTTGATGTACAGCAACCTTCGGCGCTCCAGCCCTCGGCGCACGGCTTCGGGCATCTCCCGGACCAGCGCCACGCCGTCGCAGATCGTCGTCTGCCCACCCCGGCTTGGCGCCGACAGACATGCGAAGAAAACCGCATCGGGTTTCCAGGGTTCGCGCGACAATTCCGGATGGAGCGAGAAGGCGCCGACGCCGCCATCGACCGTATGGATATTGGCCTCCGGATCGATCGGCTGTCTGCCCGGGCTCTCATTCACCACCGCGGTCGAGCAGAATTGCCGCGCGAAACTGCGGAACTGGGCGACATCCGCGCCAAAGCCGCGGAAGAGCAACGCCCCATGGCTTTTGTAGAGATCGATGATCGTCGCCGGATCGAGATCGACAATGCCGCCTTCGCCATCCGGCTCGATCACGACATGGGGTTGGCCGGCTTCCGGCAGATGAACATGCGGCATAGTGATGCAGGGATAGCCGCCCAAAACGGCATAGGCTATAGCCCGCTTGATGTCCTTGACGCTCGACGACCTCTTCGCCTCGCCGGATCATTTCCTGCATTCGTTCGAGGGCGACGCCGCGCTCTTCATGCCGATGGATCGCGCCGCCTATCATCGATCGATCTTTCTCGACGGTCGGATTTCTCCCGCCGCCGATCAATCGATGAAATTGCCCGTCACGATGCTGACGGCTGCTCCCCGCCGCCCCTCGCAGACCGGCTGGATCTTCCACATGGCGCATTGCGGTTCGACGCTGCTTGCCCGTGCGCTCGACGATCCGGGCGCCAGCCTGGTACTGCGCGAGCCCCTGGCGCTGCGGCAGACGGCGATCCAGCCCGCGGCCGGGCGATTGGGGCTCGTCGCGGCGATGCTCGGCAAACGCTATCGCGCCGATGCCCCAACGCTGGTCAAGGCGAACGTGCCGGTCAATTTCCTGCTGCCGCAGTTGAGCGCTGCCGACACCGAAGCCCGCGCCATCCTGCTCTATCTGCCGCTCCGCGAATATCTGCTCGCAATCCTGCGCAGCGACAATCACCGCACCTGGCTGCGGAACGTCACCGCACAGCTCGCCGGCCATCTCGGCGATCTGTCCGCATTGACCGATGCCGAACGCGCCGCAGCGCTGTGGCTGGCGCAGGTCGATGCCTTTGGCGACACCCTGGCACGCATGCCGAATGCCCGCACGCTCGACGCCGAAAGCTTTTTCGCCGACCCCATCGATGTGCTCAAGGCGGCAGCGCGGCACCTGGGCGTGCCGATTTCGGATACCGTGCTGGAAAAGACCGTCGCCGGCCCATTATTCGCCACCTATTCCAAGAATCCGACATTGGCGTTCGACAATGCCGCCCGGCTCGCCCGGCTCGCCGACGTGGAGCGGACCATCGCGCCGGAGTTCGATCAGGCGGAGGCCTGGCTCGCGCGACATGCCGGCAAGACGCCCTCCTGCGACACGCTGATCGCGTCGGCGCTCATTCGCTGACGCTGATAGCCTCGGACGGTGCGCCGTCCGCATCCGCCGCGACCGCATAGAAGCGTCGGAGCAAATCGCGCTCCACCGGCGCGATATGGGGATTCCAGACGTCGAAGATCAGGATCGCCCGCAACTGATCCGATCGATTCCAGGCTTCGTGCTCGATCGTATCGTCAAAGGCCCAGGCCTCGCCGACCTTCCAGCTCCGCGTCTCTCCACCGACGCGGAAATCGCAGTTCGGTGGGACGATCAAGGGAAGATGGATGATCGTCCGCACATTGCTCACACCCGTATGCGCCGGCAGATGCGCGCCCGGCCTGAGCAGCGAGAAGAAAACGGTCGGCGTGCGCCCCGGCAGATCCGACAAAGGCAGTTTTTCGACAGCCGCCGCAGTGCGGGGAACCCGCGCGCAGACCGCATCGTCGCGCCGGCCATCCTTCCACAGATGCATCGCGCCCCAGTCGAGCGAATGGTCGAGCGGCGACCATTTGTTCGTCGGCGTACCGGGCTCCATCGCCACATAGGGCCGGATCGCGGCAGCATCCTCGGCAAGCACGGCTTCGAGTTCGGCCCGGATCGCATCGGTTTCAGCCTCGATGGCGGCAAGCCACGGAAAATGTTCCCGTGCGAAGAATTCATCGGCAGGCAGGAAGGGAAAATGCATGCCCGCGCATTGATTGGCGTAGATTTCCCGGCGGCCGAGCGCGTGATCGATGCACGCATCGAAACGGCGAAGTTCGGCGGGCGCCACCGCGGCGCGCGCTGCCGCAAGACTGCGATCGATCGCGCCAGCGAAACCATCCCGCTGCCGCGCGACATAGTCGCGGGCATGCTCCACCATGGCTTCGAGCGCCGGCGAACGTTCCTCGATCATCGGCGCCATCGCGAGTACGCCACGCCACCGTTCCGCGGCTCGTGAATCATCGCCGCGACGTTCGAGCAGTTCCGCCATCCGCACCAGCGCCATGAAGTGACGCTGATCGATCGACAATGCCCCGCGAAGCGCTTCCTCTTCGCCGTCATCGTCGCGCTGTTCGCGAAATGCCCTTGCGAGATTCATCCACAGATCGGGCGCCCCCGGATCCGCGGCAATGGCCCGCCGCAGCAGCGGCACAGCCTCGGCAAAATTGCCCTGATTAATCGCGTGCAACCCAAGCGCGTTCAGCGCCTGTGGCTGTTCCCCGCCGCGCGTGACCACCGTCTGGAAAAGGCGAACTGCCTCGTCGATTCGCCCCGCACGTCGCGCCTGAACGGCGGTCGTGAGCATGTGTTGGATTTGCGACTGATCCACCCGCTCGGCATAGCGCCGCCGTGGCGACTAGACAACGTCGCGCCGGTTCAGCACACACATAGCCAAGATGTCGCCGCCTCCATCATCGACCAGCATGCCGCCACCGCGATCGATCGCCGATGCGATACGCGACGCAAACTGGCTCGCCCATCGCTACGATCCCGACCATGACGCCGTCCATCTGCTGCCCGTTTCTCGCGAAGACCATCGCAAGGCGACCTTCATCACCGACGAATATCTGCCAATGGGCCTCGAACCATTGGCGGTACGGCGCCAGGATGCCATTGCCGCAGCGCCGCCCCGCGCGCCGGTGCATTTCCTTTTCCACTCCGCCTTTTGCTGCTCGACATTGCTGGCACGCGCCGTCGACCGTCCCGGCTGGGGCATGGGGCTGAAGGAACCCGTCATCCTCAACGACATTGTCGGCTGGCGCCGCCGCGGCGGCAAGGGCCCCGACATGGCGAGCGTGCTCGACGATAGCCTCGCCTTGCTGGCAAGGCCGTTCGCGCCGGACGAAGCCGTGATCGTCAAGCCGTCGACGGCCGTCAACGGCCTGGCGCCGGCGATGCTGGCGCTGCGCCCCGAAGCGCGCGCGATCCTGCTCTATGCGCCGTTGCGCACCTTTCTCGGTTCGATCGCAAAGAAGGGAATCGACGGCCGCCTCTGGATCAGAACGCTGCTGACCGGGATGCTCGACGACAAACTGATCGATCTGGGCTTCACCCCGCGCGATCATCTCGGTCATACCGATCTTCAGGTGGCGGCGGTCACTTGGCTGGCGCACCAGAAGCTGTTCGCAGCGCTTGTCCATCAATTTGGGGCGGCGCGCATCCGGACGCTGGACAGCGCAACATTGATGCAGGATCCGCATAACGCGATTTCAGCGATCGCGGCGTTGTTCGGCCGCCCACTCACACAAGCCGCCATCGATGAAATTGCCGCGGGACCGGCCTTCAGAACCCATTCAAAGTCCGGCAATGCGTTCGATTCAAACGACCGCGCCGCCGAGCACCGCGACGCCGCGGCAATCCATGCGGATGAGATCGACAAAGTCGCCCGATGGACGGAAGTCGTCGCCGCGGGTGCAGGCGTGGCCCTCACGCCACCGGCTGCACTTCTCGGCTAGAACGATTTGCAGTTCGATGGAACCATCGAACAACTCGAAAACTGCGGTAAAACAAATAGTTAGATCAAGCTGTGCGATTCCAAAATCACACAGATTAATCTAGTTGCAGCCCGCTCCGCCATTGGTGGCATCGCGGCACGAATTGATGCCTGGTCCACCTGAGCGGATATTGTCACGGTCGCGCTCCCACTCGCGCTTTGTCTTGCACGTGCGTTGCCCCTTCACGAGCGAGCCGGTTTCCACAAAACGCTTGCAGATCACCTTGTCTTGCGGGTCGGCCGCCCGCTCCCCCGGCGCGGCCTGCAAGCCGGCATTGCCGGCCGTGCCCGCGACGAGAAGAAAAGTCGATATCATCAATCCAAGCACAACAAAGCCTCCAGAAAATGACTATGCCGCTGTAAGAAAGTGATGATAGGGATCAAGGGTCAGCCATGTCAAACAAAGTCGGCAAACGGCGCCAGTCCATGGGCGCACCCCATCTACAGCGAACGCGCCTCGAGCAACTGCTTGCCGGCGGGGACATTGAGGGTGCGGCGAAGATCGCGACATCGATACTTGCGGCCGGACATGCCGATCCATTGGTGTTGAATCTTGCGGCCTGGCAAAAGGAAGAGGCTGGCGATTATGCCGGCGCGCACAAGCTCCTGCAGCGCGGGCTGGCGCTCTCTCCGGGCGATGTGCTGATACTCGGCTCGATCGGCGCCGTGCTGCGCAAGCAAGGCTGTCTGGAAGAAGCGCTTACCCTGCTCGATCGCGTCGTGGCGGCTGAACCGCGGCATTCGGCCGCATGGCTCGAGCGCGGCTATGTCCTCGACGCTCTGCGATTGGAAGAGGAAGCGACCACAAGTTACGAACGCGCGCTCGCGATCGATCCCAATCTTGCGCCTGCGCTGGGAAAACTGGCCGATTCCGCAGCACGGCGCGGCGATACCGCAGTCGCCGAGCAGCATGCGAAACGCGCGCTCGCGCTGCATCCCAATGAGCCGGCAGCCGTGTTCGCGTTGTCCGTTATAGCTGTAGAGGCAAAAGACGGCGCAGCCGCTGTGGCGCTGCTCGAGCCACTGCTGGCAACCAATTTGCAGCCGGAAGATCGGACGCGGACGCTGACCCTGTTGGGCGACGCGCTGGATCGCCAAGGTCGTACGGTCGAGGCCTTTGCAGCCTATACGCGCGCGCAGAGCAGTTTTCGGGACACCTATCGTCGGCTGCTCGAACCCGGTCCGGGCCGGCCATCGCACCGATCCTTCATCGAAAAGATCACGGCGCAGGTCGAAAGCACCGGGGTGTTGCACACCCTGCCTCAGGTTTCGCCTGTTCCGGACGCCGCCGCGATCCATGTCTTCCTTCTCGGATATCCGCGATCGGGCAACACATTGATCGAAAATGTCATGGCGAGCGCGCCCGACGTGATCGCGCTCGAAGAGCGCGATACGCTGGCCGATGTCGATGCGGCCCTGCTCGCCAATGACGGAACCATGCCCGACCTCGATGCTCTCGACCCGGCCTTGGTGGAGCGGCTCCGGGCCGCCTATTGGGAACGGGTGCGCCAGCTTGGCGGCGATGTCGTCGGCAAGGTGCTCGTCGACATGAATCCGTTTAACGGCATCAAGCTGCCGATCATCGCACGCCTGTTCCCCGATGCGCGCATCGTCATCATGCGCCGCGATCCGCGCGACGTGATCCTGAGCTGTTTTCGGATCAACTTCACGCCTGGCGCAGCAGCATGGGCATTCAGCGACCGAACTGAAACCGCGCGCCATTATGACGCACTGATGCGCCTGATCGACCGCTGCCAGGAAAATCTGCCGCTCGCCTATCGCGAAGTCCGCTACGATCGGCTTGTCGCCGAATTCGAGCCGACAGTGCGCGCACTCGCCGACTTTATCGGATTGGAATGGACGGATGCGTTTCTACGCTTCGACCGGACAGCAAAAACGCGCGGTGTTCGGACCGCCAGCGAAACGCAGGTGCGCAAGGGATTGTATAATGGCGGCGGGCAATGGCGGCGCTATGCAGAGGAGTTCTCGTCCGTACACCCGATCCTTGCTCCCTGGATCGAGCGGTTCGGCTCCGAAACTTAGGGTTTGATCCCTTTGGATTGCCCCAAACCCCACATTGTCATTCCCGCGAAAGCGGGAATCCAGCTTCTTCTTTCGGAAGCTTAACGGAAGTGCTGGATCAGACCCTGAGGTGATTTCAAGCCGGTCGAATTGACCTGACGACTCCGAAATCACGGCGGCAAGGGAAATCTCGCGCCAATCCGCTTCTGCCCGAAGCGGCCCCCGTATCGACACCAGAAGCCTGACCTTCTCTTTCGACGCTGCAGACAAAAAAGGGGCAAGCCTTTCGACTTGCCCCCCAAATTTCGTGATTGCCCGTCTTTAGAATTTGACGCGGGCACCAACCGCGTAGCGACGACCCAGCGCGTCGTAAGTCGACGGATAGGTGTTGCCGCTGTTGAACGACGTCGACCCAACGGTACCGCCGACGAGCGGGGGCGCCTTGTTGAGCAGGTTCGTGACGGTCAGCGTGATGTCCAGGTTTTCGTTGACGCTGAAGCGCGTCGCCAGATCGAAATAATCATATGCCTTGATATGACCGAAATCGACCGTACGGCCGGCCAGCACACCCGATTTGATGACACCCTTGTAGGTCGTGACACCGTCTTCGACGTTCATGCTGCTGAGGTGACGCCACAGCAGCGACACATCGATATCGCCGAAGCTGAGCGTGGTGCGCTGGTTCCAAGTGAACTCCGGCTGGAGCGAACCTGCCGCTGACGACGGCCCTGCCGAACCGGGCGAACCGCAATTCTGGCTGAACAGACCGACGCACTCGCGTGGGTCGGTCACCGGCAGCGGACCGCCGGCGCCAGGATAGCCTGGCGGAATGACCGAACCCGGTACCAGCGACTGGAAGACCGAACGATGTGTCCAGTTGCCATTGAAGCTCAGGCTCAGCTTCGCGAAACCAAGATCCCGGCGATAATTGATGCCAAGATCGATACCGTCGGTCAGGATCCGGCCCGAGTTGGACGACGGGAAGATGAGGCCCGGCGTGGTTGCCGGATCGCCATCGAGACCGCCCGTGACGGGATTACGCCGGAACAGCGCACAGATCGGATTGCTCACATTTGCGGCAGTGCCGTTATTGTTGCCAAAACAGCCCGTGATGAGATCGCCCGGCGTCGGCTGCGAGATCGCGTTCTTGATCTTGATATTATAATAATCGACCGTGATCGACAGCCCCGGCACGAAGTCGGGCTGAAGCACCACGCCAATCGTGAAGCTATCCGAGGTCTCCGGCCGCAGATAGGTGCCGCCAGCCGTAGTTGCGTTGGCCTGCGCCGCAGTCGGGTTAATGATGGACCCGATAGAGGCCGCCGGAGCGCCCTGCGCACGACAAACCGCCACCAGATTCGCATTATAGGCCGCGTTGCCGAGAATGGTTGCCGGATTTGTGCCGCGACAAGGATCAATCGCCAAGTTGGTCAGGCCAGTGTTAACGGGCGAGAACAACTCCGCGATATTGGGTGCGCGCACCGCACGCTGATAGTTGCCACGAATCTTGAAGCCATCGGCCGGCTCCCAGCTACCACCTGCTTTATAAGTGGTTGTGCTGTAGCCCGGATTGCCCGGTGCATCGATTTTGTAATCCGAATAACGGAAGCCCGCTTCCAACGTCAGACTGCGGAAGAAGGGCTTGTCAGCAACGATCGGCGCAATGATTTCGCCGTAAATCTCCTTGACGTCATAGCCGCCGGAGAAGTTCGGCACGGCGCCGCCCGCGCCGCCGAGTTCACCCGCGGTCTGCGACAGGCTGTCGGCGGTCTGGCGGGCCTTGTATTTGCGATATTCGGCACCGAGCGCGAAGCCGATCGGATCGCTTGCCGAAGGAATCGTGAAGCCGAGATCGCCGGTCAGCAACGCACGGGCCTGCGCCAGTGACGTTTCCTGCGACGTACCAGCCGCTGCGGTCAGATACGGCACCTGGTTCGGCAGAATTGATCCATCGGCACCGAAGATGTTGACGGGAACGCAGCCCGGGCCCGCATTGGTTCCAGCACCGCCAGCGGCGAGTGGCGGAAGAGCTGGATTTGGGTTGGAAATCGTCGGTGACGCGCCGAGGTTGCAGCTCGTCGTGCTGGTTGTGTAGACGGCGGTGCGAAGCCGCGAGATCAGCACATAGTTGGACTGGGTCTGGCGGTTCTCCGATTCGCCGTACGAACCCGAAAGATCGAGCGACAGCGAGTCAGTGATGCCGATCTTCGCGCCGGCACGATAATCAAAATGATGCGTCACGAATTCGGAAAGGCGAGGCCCGACTTCAGTCGTACGCCGACCCACCGTGGTGGTGAACGCACGGAAGTTCGGGTCGTTCGGGTTGGTCGCCAGCGCAGCTGCGTCGCACTGCGCCTGGGTGAGTGACTGGATACCCGGCGTATTGAAATCGAAGTCGTTATTGGCGCAGAATTGGTTGCGCGCCGCAACTGGCAGATAGGGATTGCTGACCGGAACGGTCAGTACCTGGCCGAAGATGCCGGACGGCGCGATGATCGTGTTCACGCTGTTCTTGGAGAACATGCCGCGAGCATAGACCTCAATGCTGTCGGAGACTTCGTAACGGCCAGCACCGTAGATGTTGAAGCGCTCGAACGGCGTCTGGAACACGTTATAGGGGTTGAAGTTGAACCCGTCGCGCGAGCCGACATAGGGTCGCAACGTGCCAGTTTCTGGCACGATCGAATTAAAATTGCTGCCCAGGGTGAAGCGTCCAGGCACCGTAGTACCCGATCCGCCCCGATTACCCGTCGTCGACGTGTAGTTGTTAAGCGAGATCTTGCGCGCGCCCTGATAAACCGGATCGGACTGCTGATAACCGACCGACAGCACGGCATTGCCGCGGCCATCGTCGAAATTGGCGCCGATGGTAAGGTCGGCGCGGAAATAGGCGCCATCGCCCTTTTCGGTGATCTGGTGCGAGGCAGCGGCCTCGATGCCCGAGAAGTCCGTCCGGGTGATGAAGTTGATCACGCCCGAAACCGCGTCTGCGCCATAGGTCGTCGCGGCACCGCCGGTCAGCGTATCGACGCGCTCGACCAAGGCGAGCGGGATATTATTGAGGTCGACACGGCCGACCGTGCTCGACGGCGCGATGCGGACACCGTCCAGCAGGATGATGTTGCGGAAGTTGCCGAGACCGCGAAGATCCGCGTACGACGAACCATTATTGCCGTTGTTGACCGCCGAGCCAATGCTCGGCACCGCGCCCGGCAGGTCGCGAAGGATTTCTTCGGCGTTATTGGATTGGCGGAGGCCGATTTCTTCCGAACCGATCACCGAGACCGGGCTCGAAGCGACGAGATTCGGATTCTTGATCAGCGTACCGGTGACGACGATCTCGTCGCTCGGCGTTTCAGCAGCCGGCTGGTCCTGTGGCTGGGCTTGAGCGAAGGCAGATGTAGAAATGGCAGTAATGCCGGCGATGAGAGTCGTCGCCAGCAACCGCGAACGGAAGACTGTTTTCATATTGAAGCACCCCTTGATGACGCCGATTTCATCCGGCGTCGTGCACATCCCGCGCTTTCTCTTTTCCCTCAAGAAAGCACGTAGAATGCGATCATACTTATCTAGCTCCCCATGCCCGTCGCAAACGCAATCTACCATTTTGTGAGATTCCGGCATCGTTGTGATAAAATCATCACACCACCATATACTATCGCCGACCATCGAACCGACCGCTTGCCATCGATCGGAAACCTCGAATAGGTTGAGCATGGGAGGGGCCGCCTGCATGCGTTGCTTTTCAATGTGCGTCCTATTGTGCGTGACTTCTCTGGCGCTGCCGGCGACGGCGCAAACGCAGGAGCGCGCCGAAAATCCAGGCAGGGTGATCGACGATTTGATCGCATGCCGCGGCATTGCGGATTCCGGCGCGCGCCTCGCCTGTCTCGATCGCGCCACAGCGGTGATCGCCGGCGCACGCGAACGGCGTCAGATCGTCGTCCTCGATCGCGAAGGAGTCCGTCAGGCCAAGCGCTCGGTCTTCGGTTTTTCGATGCCGCGCATCAAATTGTTCGGCGGCGGCGATGATGAGCCCGAGGTCACCGAGATCACCGATCACATTACGAGTGCAAGGGACATCGGCCATGACAAATGGCTGCTTCGACTGAAAGGCGGAACGACCTGGCAGACGACGGAATCCCAGTTGGGTTTCATGGTGAAGGCCGGCGAACCGATCCGCATTGAGGCCGGCCTGCTCGGCAGCTATAAGGCCTCGGTCAACAAAGGGCGCTCCATCCGCGTCAAGCGCGTCGAATAGCCCCCTCCGGCAGACCAGAATATTGCCTGCGCAGGAAAACGAGTGAAGCGGTCTTCGACGGGACGATATATGGTCCGCCGCGATAGCTCCTGCCCAGAGAGACAAGATGACTTCGCATTCAATGACACGCCGAGCCTTCATGGCCGGCACCGCCGCCACGCTCAGCGCCTGCACCACTACCCTGTCCAGCCGCAGCGGCACGCCGCCCATGATCGACGGCCTCAGCTTCCTGCCCGAGGATCTTGCCGATATCCGCGCGGCAGGGCTGACGGCAATGATCTGCGACGTATCCGAAGTCCAGGAAGTGAAGGATGCGCAGGGCATTCCGCGCTATCTGCGGACATTCGAAGTCAACGACGCCGCGCTCGACAAGGCGACTGAGCGGCTGCGGTCGAGCGAATACGGCTTCGTCGCGCTCAAAGGCAGCGACATCGGACGTCGGCCCGGATGCGCGGCCTTTCTACAGTTCCAGTCATGCGAACCCGTCGGCACCGATCTGTCGCGCATCGCGCGTTTCCACGGCAAGGGGCTGCGCATCCTCCAATTCACCCATCACAACAACAACCTCTTTGCCGGCGGCGCGCTCGAACGCGTGCAGACCGGGCTGACCGCCCTGGGTCGCGAAGGGCTGAGCGAGATGAACCGGCTCCGCATCCTTCCGGATGTGTCGCACGGCTCCGAACCGACGATGCTGGAAGCGGCGAAGTCCAGCCGGACGCCGATCGTGATCTCGCACGGCGCCTGCAGGGCGATCGTCGACCATCCCCGCTGTGCATCCGACGCGGCGATCCGTGCGGTGGCGGATCGCGGCGGCATGATGGGCATCTTCATGATGAGTTTCTGGCTGACGCGCGATCCGGTGCCGACCGTCGACCACCTGATCGCCAATCTCCGCCACGTGATCCGCGTCGGCGGCATCGATGCCGTCGGCATCTCCAACGATTTCCCGATGGCCGGCCAGACCAACCTGCTCAAACTGAACAACGACAATGGCGAGGGGGTAAAGGAATATCTGCCCTGGTGGATCGCGATGCGCGATTCCGGCATTCCCGGCTTCGCGACGCTCCCCAAACATGTCGTGATCCCGGAGCTCAACAGCATCGACCGGATGACGCGCATTCGTCGTGCGCTGGAGCGCGGACGATTCACCGGCGACGAGGTCGACCGGATCATGGGCGGCAACTGGGCCCGCGTGCTGACCGACGCGCTCGGCTGAAGTTCAAAAAGAAGGGGCGGAACCTTTCGGCTCCGCCCCGTCATTTCCGCCATTGGCGGAAGCGCTTGGCGCCTCCGCCTCTGACTGCAGTTTCTAGAACTTCACGTCCACGCCCGCGTAGAACATACGGCCATACAGGTCGTAGGTGTTCGCCGAGGTCTGCGCGCCCGGGAAGGTAACAACATTGGTGTCACCGAACACCGGCGGCTTCTTGTCGAAGACGTTGTTCACGCCGATGTAGAAGTCGAACGCGCTCTTCTCGCCCAGCGACGTGCGCAGCTGCGCGTCATGGTACCAGAACGAACCCGTGCGGATCGGGGTCGTCTTGGTCAGGTCGTCAACCACCGACGTGTAGAAGTTGGTCCGCCAGTTCAGCGAGAAGGTGTCATACTTCAGCGTGGCCGAAGCGCTCACCTTGTCCTTGAAACCGGTGCCCAGACGACCGCACGAATAGCAGTCCAGCTGACCCAGCTCGTCCTGCTTCGGACCGCCCGGATACGAAACTTGGCTCTGCGCGAGCAGGTGGTTCCAATAGACGTTCAGGTCGAGGCTGGCATTGCCGCCCAGGTTGGTGCGGTAACGGACCTGCGTATCGATACCTTCCACGGTGAACGAACCCGTGTTCAGGTTGATCGCATTGACGGTCGTGACCCGGCCGCTGGCATCGCGAACGATGTTGTCGCAGAAGATCGCCTCACCGCTGCCGGTGACGCACTCGTCGAGCGAGGTCTGCTGACCGATGATGCCGATCGCGTTCTGCACCTTGATCCGGTAATAATCGACGGTCAGGCTGAAGTTACGCAGGAAGGTCGGCGTGAACACGCCACCGATCGTCAGCGTCTTGGCAGTCTCTTCCTTCAAATTGGGGTTACCGCCCAGGAAGCCGTTGATGTTCTGGATCTGCGCCGTCGAATAGACGAAACCATTCGCCGTGTTCGATGCCGCCGCAATTGCCGGGTTGGCAAGGCAAGCCGCAGGCAGGCTCGAACGCGGGATCGTGATCGCCCCGGTATCGCCCTCTCCGGCACGCTGATCGCAGGGATCGATGACCGCGGGGAACGTCTCGCTCTGAGCCGAGAACAGCTCCGAGATGTTCGGCGCGCGGGTCGCTTCCGCATAGGCTGCACGGAACTTGATGTCCGGCACCGGTGCATAGGTACCACCGACCTTCCAGCTCCACACGCCGCCGACCGTCGAATAGTCGGCATAACGCGCCGCGCCTTCGAGGCCGAGATAGTGGAAACCGGGACGCTCCGAGATGATCGGGGCGTTGATTTCGATGAAGCCTTCCTTGACGTTGTACTTGCCGCGCGTGTCGGACAGGAAGTTGCCGAGGGTCAGACCGAGATTGGTCGCCTCGTCAAAATCCTCGGTGCTCGACTCACGGCGATATTCGAAGCCACCCGCGACACCGAGCGCGCCACCGGGAAGGTCGAAGAGCTCGCCCGAGATCGACGCGGAGAACACGTCCTGCTTGATCTTCGCATTATAGGTCGAAAGCTGGCCGTTGTTGGTCACATAGGCTGCAGCGCGCGGATCGACCGAATTGAAGCCGAAGATGTTGATCGGCACGCAGGCCGCATCGTTGTTGTTCGGATTCGCATCGACGTTGATCGAGCAGACCGGGCCGTTCGGCCCCTGCACCGCGTTGAGCGCATTGATGTAGTTCGGGCCGAGGATCGTTTCCGAACGCGTATAGTCCTTGGTCTCGCCATGGGTGTAGTAGACATCCCAGTTCAGCTTCGAACCGATGTCACCGCGCAGGCCGGCGACCACACGCCACGTCTCACGATCGTTGCGATTGCTGCGATTGAAGATGTCGTTCGAACGACGACGGAAGAACAGCGTGTTCCCGACATTGTTCGTCGCATCGCCATCCGAGTTCAGCGCATTGATACGATTGAGAATGGCCGTAGGAATGAACGGGTTGTTGAGCTGAATGCCCGCGAAGGGCGTGCCATCGGCATAGACCAGATCGGTGTCGGCAACGGCCTGCGGCTCGAGGCTCGAACGCGACTTGCTCTTGACGTACGAACCCTCGAAATAGGCGGTGACGCCGTCGGTGATCTCGTAGTCGGCGAGCAGGTTGCCCATGTAACGCTCGACCGGGACGCTGAGATAGCGGTCGGCGTTGCGGTTGTAGCCGTCGATGTTCGCGCTCTGATACTGCTTCAGATTGTTGAGGCCATCATAGGTGAACGAGTTGGCGCCGGGCGCAAACTCCGGACGATTGACGTTCAGTTCGTCGAGGCTGAACAGACCCTGCGCTGCGAAGGAGCTGCGGTTCGGAATGTCGGTCGCCGAGAATTTGCGGTTGCGCGAGCGCAGGCCCTCGTCGCGGTCATACTGACCGTACAGGGTGACATGGCCGCGACCGTCGCCGAACGAATGGCCGAACGTGCCCGAAACATATTGCCGGCCCGCATCGCCCTTGTCGGTGATCGAACCCTGACCGCGGAAGCGGAAACCCTCGAAACGATCGTCGAGGATGAAGTTGACCACGCCGGCGATGGCTTCGGAACCGTAGACCGCGGATGCGCCGCCGGTCACGACGTCGACGCGCTTGATCAGGTCGGTCGGGATGGTGTTAAGGTCGACGGTCGACGTGCCGGGAAGACCGGCGACGAAACGGCGGCCATTGACCAGCACCAGCGTGCGCGACGAACCGAGGTTGCGCAGGTTGACGGTGGCGACGCCGTTACCCGTGGTCGAGAAGTTCGACGAGGTACGGCTGATATTCTGGCCGACCGACGGCAGGTCGGCGAGCGCGTCCTGGATGTTGCCGGTGCCCGATTCCTGGATCAGTTCCTGCGAAACGGTCGCGAGGGGAACCGACGCAGCGAGGTCGGGGCGCACGATGCGCGATCCGGTGACGATGATTGCGGCTTCTTCGGCGCCAGCTTCTTCGGCGGCCTGCGGCGCAGTGTCCTGCGCGAAGCTCGGTGCCGAGAACAACGCAATGCTCAGCACGAGCGGCGCCGCGCTGGCGCGAAGCCCGCGGCGTTTACTGTCAATTTTCACGGTTTCAGTCCCTTCACTGGATGCTACAGGCCCCGATATCGAGGCGGTTACAACACCGTTGGGGGGACGCAGCCAGCTTCAGCGGAGGAAAGCGACAGCGTCCCAGACCCCCCAATCCGGCTGAGTGCGAATTGCCCGATCAGGTCGTCGACGTAAAGCGGCGGATGGCCTCACCGCGATGGTTGCGTAGCGATAGTCACAATTTTGCAACAGTTTATGACAGTGCGGGGCATTATCCGATTGAAATCAAGCCATTTCAAATAGCGGTTTGGCGCCACCCGGATTTTTCTGCGCGACGGGGGACATCTTCGCCCGCTCGTCGGTTTGAAGCGGCTATCGCCCGCCGTCCTGCATGGGCCCGGCGAGCAGCAACGGATCGATGCGCTGGTCGCGCCACTTCATGCCCCAATGCATATGGGGTCCGGTCGCGCGTCCGGTTGCGCCGATCGCGCCCAGCGGCTGGCCGCTGCGGACATGGTCGCCGAGCTTCACATCGATGCGCGAGAGATGGAGAAAGGCGCTGTTGAGCCCCATGCCGTGATCGATCATCAGCAGATTGCCCTCCAGCGTGAAGGGGTGATCCGCCGCCAGGACGACGACGCCATCGGCAGGCGCGACCAAGATCGTCCCCGTCGGCTTGGCGACGTCGACGCCCGAATGATAGGCGCCCGGCTCACCGCGATAGATTCGCTGCGCCCCGAACAGGCCGGTGACCCGCCCGGTGACGGGCCATTGGAAGCGCTGGCGCCAGCCCTGGCTGTCCGACGCGATCGCGCGCGCGGCCTCGATCGCGGCGAGTTCGGGCGCGCGCAGCCGCTCGAACTCCGCGGTCGGCCGCGAGAAACGCGCCAGCGTGTTGAGATTTTCGATGCGCCAGGCACGCGGCGCGATCGTCAGCGTCTGACGCACCTCGCCGCCATTGGCCAGCCGCGCGACCAGCGACGCCGACGCGCCGGCATCGCGGCCAAAGGCAATGAGGAAGCGGCCATCGGGCGCGATATCGACCGGGCGTCCATCGAGCATGAGCGAAATAGCGTCGTCGGGCACCGTGCCGAGCAGGACGCCGCCCTGGATCGGAGTCCCGTCGAGCAGGAAGTCGCGGCGCCCAAGTGGCGGCGCGGTGCGGCGTTCGGCGGCGGATGGCGCAACGACAGGTGCAGGTGCGGCCGCCGCGGCGGATTCGGGAATGGGCAGACAGCTGTTGAGGGCAGAGCCGGCAAGCGAGACCGCCGCCAGCGCGGCACGCTTCATCCGTTCAGCTCGGCGCGCACCGCAATCTCGGCCGTCGCATAGGGCTCCTGCCGCGCGACATTCCAGTAGCGCAGCGAGTCGAGCGGAATCCGCTCGCCGCTTACGGCGCACACGACATGATCGCCGGGCACCAACACGCGAAAGGCGTTGGCCATATAGTGGAGTTTCGCGGCGCGTCCGGAATGCGACATCAGCATTGGGATAATCTGGCTCCTGGAGCGGTTTCCGGTCCGATGGACTCAATCCGACGACTCGGAAATCGCGTCAAAACAATAAACTAGAACAGCTCCGGCTGTTGCGTTTCAGGCTTAACATAGGGCTTGCCGCCCGGTCGCTCAACCCGGGCGTCGACCGCGCCGTCGGCAAAGCGCAGCGTGAGCGCGCCCGCGGCACGCGCACCGGCCGCGCTGGTCACCACGTCGCCGCCGCGCTGCTCGACCATCGCATAGCCGCGCTGGAGCAGGTTGCTGGGGTTGAGCGAGGTCGCCAGCCGCCAGGTCCGCTCCAGCCGATCGCGGTCGCGGGCCAGCCGCTGCATGAGCACGGCAGGGCGAAGCGCACCGCCGGCACGGGCAAGCTCGCCGCGCGCATCCGAAAGCCGACGGCCCAGCCCGCGCCGCAGCCGCTCGGCATTGTCGTCGACGCGCTGGCGTTGCGGATCGAGCAATTGCGCCGGCTTGGGCAGCATCCGGACAAGCGCCTGAAGCCGTTCCCCCGCGCGTTCGCGATAGCGATTGGCGCAGCGCTGCATGCGCAAGCCCTGTTCGCGCAGATGGGCGAGCAGATCGGCGCGCACCGGCACCGCGATCTCGGCGGCGGCGGTCGGCGTCGGCGCCCGCAGGTCCGCCGCATAATCGCACAATGTCGTGTCGGTCTCATGGCCGACCGCCGAGATGATCGGGATCGAACAGTCCGCGACGGCGCGGATCACGACCTCCTCGTTGAAAGCCCAGAGGTCCTCGATCGAGCCGCCACCGCGCGCGACGATCACCAGGTCGGGGCGCGGCACCGGTCCGCCCGGCGCGATCCCGTCAAAGCCCCGGATCGCCGTGGCGACCTGTTCGGCGGCGCCCTGGCCCTGTACCATCACCGGCCAGACAATGACCCGTGTCGGGCACCGGTCCTCCAGCCGATGGAGGATATCGCGGATCACCGCCCCCGTCGGCGACGTCACCACGCCGATCACGCGCGGCAGATAGGGCAGCGGCACCTTGCGCCCCGCATCGAACAGCCCTTCGGCGCCAAGCTTGGCCTTGAGCTTTTCGAGGAGGAGCATCAGCGCACCCTCGCCCGCCAGCTCGAGCCGCTCGATCACGATCTGATATTTGGAGCGCCCCGGATAGGTGGTGAGCCGCCCGGTCGCGATCACTTCGATGCCGTCCTCGGGCCTGAACGGGATCTGCGCCGCCGGCCCCTTCCAGATCACCGCGTCGATGACGGCCCGGTCATCCTTGAGCGTCAGATAGACATGGCCCGACGCCGCGCGCTTATAGCCCGAAATCTCGCCACGCAGCCGGACATGGCTGAAGCTGTCCTCCACCATCCGCTTGAGCGCGCCCGACAGCTCCGAAACCGATAATGCAGGCGCGTTGTCCCCCGGCACCGCCTCGGCTAACAGCCGGTTGGAATCGTCTAGGGGAAAGTCGCTCATGAATGTCCTGCTGCTTGGCTCGGGTGGCCGCGAACATGCGCTCGCCTGGAAGCTGGCGCAATCGCCCACGCTCACGCACTTGTTCGCCACGCCCGGCAATCCGGGAATCGCCGAGCATGCCGAGCTGGTAACCCTCAATGCCGCCGATCACAATGCGGTGGCGGATTTCTGCCGCGAAAACGTGATCGGGCTGGTCGTGGTCGGCCCCGAAGCGCCGCTGGTCGACGGGCTGGCCGACAGCCTGCGCGCCGCCGGCATCGCCGTATTCGGCCCCGGCAAGGCCGCGGCACAACTCGAAGGCTCCAAGGGTTTCACCAAGGATCTCTGCATGCGCGCCGGCATCCCGACGGCGGGCTATGCACGGACAGCAAGCGCGGGTGAGGCGATCGCCGCGCTCGACGGCTTCGGCCTGCCCGTGGTGATCAAGGCCGACGGGTTGGCAGCCGGCAAGGGCGTCATCATCGCCGAGACCCGCGCCGACGCGGAGGCGGCGATCGCCGACATGTTCGATGGCGGCTTCGGCGCGGCGGGCGCGGAAGTGGTGATCGAGGAGTTCATGACCGGCGAGGAAGCCAGCTTCTTCGCGCTGTGCGACGGCAAGACCGTCCTCCCCTTCGGATCCGCACAGGATCACAAGCGCGTCGGCGACGGCGATATCGGCCCCAATACCGGCGGGATGGGTGCCTATAGCCCCGCCGCCGTCCTGACCGCGACGCTCGAGGCGCGGGCGATGGACGAAATCGTCCGGCCGACCGCCGATACGCTGGCGGCGGAGGGCATGCCCTATGTCGGCGTCCTCTATGCCGGCCTGATGCTGACGGCCGAGGGGCCGAAGCTGATCGAATATAATGCGCGCTTCGGCGATCCCGAATGCCAGGTACTGATGATGCGGCTGGAGGATGATCTGCTCGACCTGCTGCATGCGACGGCAACGGGCGAACTCGCCGGCCGCGCCGAACCCGCCATGACCGACGGCTACGCGCTGACGGTGGTGATGGCCGCCAAGGGCTATCCCGGCACACCCGAAAAGGGCGGCACGATCGGCGGGATCGCGGCGGCCGAAGCGGACGGCGCCAAGATCTTCCATGCCGGCACCGCCCAAGTCGACGGCACGATCGTCGCCAATGGCGGCCGCGTGCTCAATGTCACGGCGTCCGGCGAGCGCGTCACCGATGCCCGGCGCCTCGCCTATGCCGCCGTCGATACGATCGATTTCCCCTCCGGCTTCTGTCGGCGCGACATTGGCTGGCGCGAGGTCGAACGCGAGATCTGATGTCGTTCTGACCGGCCGCCCCGACCGGCCATCCCGACCGGATCGAGCACCGTCCGGACGCTCGACCTGCGCAGAACGTCCGCGCGGGGTTGGACAGTCGGGAACGAGTTGATAGGTTCAACGCAGATGGCGGGTATGGCTCGCCGACAGGGGAGTCGCCGCAATGGACCTCAACATCGTCTTGCTGATCGTTCTCGCCGTCGTGGCGGTCGGATTGTTGATCTGGCTGCTCGGCCGGCGGACAGGCAGCGAGCCGGCACGGCCCGCCGCACCTGCGCCAGCCGAAAAGACCGCGCTGCCCGAGGCCGCGCCCGCATCGCCATTGGCTGCGCCCGTCGCACCCGTGGCCCTGGTGAAGGACGTTCCGCCCGTCGAGACAGCGCCGGCACCTGCACCCGCCCCCGAGGTGAAGGCGGCGGAACCGGCTCCGGCACTTGCCGCAAAGGCTCCGGCGCCAAAGCCATCTGCGCCACCCAAGGCCGCACCGAAACAGGCCGCGCCGCCCGCCACGGTCGCGAAGGCACCGGCGGAAAAGAAATCGGCCGCCGCCAAGAAGGCAGCCGCGCCCGCAGCGAAGGCTGCGGCCAAGGCACCGGCAAAGGCCGCCCCTGCCCCGAAACCGGCTCCAGCGCCAAAACCCGCGGCTGCGCCCAAGACAGCCGCAAAGGCACCCGCCAAGACGCAGGTCGCAGCACCCGCGCCGAAGGCCGCGCCCAAAAAGGCGCCCGCAGCCGTTGCGAAGGCGCCTGCCGAGAAGAAGCCGGCAGCCGCCAAGCCGAAACCGGCGCCGGCCGCGTCGACGGGACCGGACAATCTGCTCCAGCTCAAGGGCGTCGGCCCCAAGCTCGTCACCTTGTTGACCGGACTAGGCGTCACCCGTTTCGACCAGATCGCCGGCTGGAGCGACGCCGATATCGCACGGATCGATCCGCAGCTCGGTACCTTCAAGGGCCGGATCGGCCGCGACAAGTGGATCGAGCAGGCGGGCTATCTCGCCAAGGGTGACGTGAAGAGCTTCGAAGCGAAGTTCGGCAAGCTCGACAGCGAGAACTGATCGGCACGAGAGCCTGGTCCGGTCGGATCAGGCTCAGTCCCTCTCGTCGACCTCGCTGACCAGCAGCTTGTCGATCTTGCGCCCGTCCATGTCGACGATCTCGAAGCGCCACCCCTGTTCGACGAAATGTTCGCCGACCCTGGGCAGATGCCTGAGGACCGCGAGAACGAGCCCGGCGACGGTCGCATAGTCGCGGTCCTCGGGCAGGTCGATGCACAGTTTCTCGGCAAGCTGGTCGGCGGGCATCGAGCCCGAGACGAGATAGGACCCATCCTCACGCTCGACGAGCGCGGGATCGGTGCCGATGTCGCTGTCCGAGCGGAATTCGCCGGCAATCGCGATCAACAGATCGGCAGGCGTCACCAGCCCTTCGAAATGGCCATATTCGTCATGGACGAGCGCCATCGGCACTTCGGCCTGACGCAATGCTTCCAATGCATTCATCGCATCGATCTGATCGGGCAGGAATGGCGGCTTGCGCATGAGCTGGCGCAGGTCGAGGGGTTCGCGGCGGATCATCGCTGCGACGATATCACGCGACTGGACGATGCCGACGATCTGGTCGACCGAACCCTCCGCAACCGGCAATCGCGTATGCGGGGTTTCCAGCAGCCGGGCGCGGATGGCATCGCCATCGCTGTCGGCATCGATCCAATCGACATCGGTGCGCGGCGTCATCACCTCTCGCACCGGCCGATCGGCCAGCCGCACCACGCCCGAGATGATCGCGCGTTCGCTTTCCTCGATCACGCCCGATTTGCTCGCCTCGGCGACGATCAGGTGGAGTTCCTCGGCGGTGACATGATCGTCCGATTCGCGATTCATGCCGAGCAGGCGGAAGATCAGCGCGCTGGTCGTATCGAGCAACCAGACCAATGGCGCCGTGACCCGCGCTAGCAACAGCATCGGCGCCGCCATGATCGCCGCAATCGGCTCGGGCTTTCGCAGCGCGAACTGCTTGGGAACGAGCTCACCGATGATCAGCGAGGCATAGGTGGTCATCGCAATGACGATCGCATAGCCGAGGGTTTCGGCGGTTTGCTGTTCCAGCCCCAGCCGTTCGAGCCGCGCCGCCGTCGGTGCGCCCAGGCTCGCACCCGAATAGGCGCCCGCGATGATGCCGATCAGCGTGATGCCGATCTGGACTGTGGAGAGGAACTTGCCCGGATCGGACGCAAGGGTGATCGCGGCGCGCGCGCCCGTCTTTCCTTTCTTCTCCATCGCCTGCAGCCTGGGCTTGCGCGCCGAGACGATCGCCAGCTCCGACATCGCGAAGACGCCGTTGAGCGCGACCAGCGCAAGGATGATCAGGACGTCGGACCAGGGAAAGGGGGGAAGCGGCTGCATGGCGTGCGACACCCCTATAGTCGGGATTCTGTCATTCCGACAACATCGCCGTCATACATCATTCAGTGCGCATCCGGAACAAGGGCGGCTCGGAGTGGTTTATCCGACAGATGACCGCACGGCCTGGAGCAGGAACCGCGCTCCGGGGGCCAAGCAAGGGAAAGGGATCCCCATGAAATTACCTGCCAAGATCGCAACCGTTGCGGCACTCGCCGCCGTGACGGTGACCGCCGCCTGCACCACCGATCCGCAGACCGGTGAACGCCGTATCTCCAAGGCCGCGATCGGCGGCATCGGCGGTGCGCTGGGCGGCTATCTGCTCGGCGACCTGGTCGGCGGGCGCCGCGACCGCACCGAGAAGATCATGGGCGCCGGCATCGGCGCGCTCGCCGGCGCGGGCGTCGGCTATTATATGGACGAGCAGGAACGCAAGCTGCGCCAGCAGACCGCCGGCACCGATGTCCAGGTGATCCGCCAGGGCGACGAACTCATCCTCAACATGCCGTCGGGCGTCACCTTCGACACCAACAGCTACACCGTGAAGCCCGAATTCCGCGGGACGCTCGACCAGGTCGCCTCGACGCTGCGCGAGTATAGCAAGACCTTCGTCGATGTGTACGGGCACACCGATTCGACAGGCAACGACACGATCAACGTGCCGCTCTCGCAAAATCGCGCGCGCGCCGTCGCCGACTATCTGACGATGCGCGGCGTCCAGTCCGCCCGAGTCGGCACTCAGGGTTTCGCCGCCACCCGCCCGATCGCGAGCAACGATACGCCGGAGGGCCGTCAGGCCAATCGCCGCGTCGAGATCAAATTGGTGCCGATCACCAACGGCGGCTGATCACCCCATCTGTCGCTCCAGCGAAAGCTGGAGCCTATGCGATCTTTCGACCTCCAAGAGATTGGACGGACCGCATGGGCTCCAGCTTTCGCTGGAGCGACAGGTGGAATTATGTGCCGGTCTACTGCGCCGGCCCGAACAGCTTCTCGGCAAAATAGGTCATCTGCAGCGCCTGCAGCCGGGCACCCTGTTCGATGTCGGCATCGCCCGAATGCCCGCCCGCCGTGTCCTCGTAGAAAAGATAGGGCAGGCCATATTCCTTGAGGCGCGCCGCGAATTTTCGGGCATGCTGCGGGCCGACGCGGTCATCCTTGGTCGTCGTCCAGATATAGGGTTCGGGATAGGCAACACCTTTCCTGATATTCGCATAGGGCGAGATCTTTTCGAGGAACGCCTTTTCCGCGGGCACCGAAACGCTGCCATATTCGTCGACCCATGACGCCCCGGCCGCGATCTTCTCGTAGCGGATCATGTCGAGCAGCGGCACCTGGATCGCGACCGCATTCCACAGATCGGGATGCTGGTTGAATTCCACCCCCATCAGCAGCCCCCCGTTCGAGCCGCCATAGATGCCGAATTTCCTGGGCGACGAGAGTTTGCGCGCGAAGATGTCCTTCGCGACCGCAGCGAAATCGTCATAGATGATCTGGCGCCTGGTCTTGAGCCCAGCCTGATGCCAGGCCGGGCCGAACTCGCCGCCACCTCGGATATTGGCGAGCACATAGCTGCCGCCCCGCTCCAGCCAGAGCTTGCCGGTGATCGCGCCATAGCTGGGCGTGTTCGCAACCTCGAACCCGCCATAGGCAGTCATGAGCGTCGGCGTGGAGCCGTCGAGCGGGATGTCCTTCCGATGGACGATGAAATAGGGGATCTTCGTCCCGTCGGTCGAGACCGCCTCGAATTGCTCGACGACGTGATTGGCGGCGTTGAACTTGGCGGGCAGCGCCTTCACCTGCTTCGGCGCAGGATTGGCGGCATCGACCGACCAGAGCGTGGTGGGATCGAGGAAACCGGTGACGTTCACATAAGCGAGGTCGCTCTTGTCGGTCGCTGCGACCACGCCGATCGATGCATTGTCGGGAAGCGTGAGCGGGGTCGAGGTCCACCCCTTCGGTCCGGGCGCGAACACCAGCGCACGGCCGCGGACATTGTCGTTGATCGCCACGATCACGCGCGTCTTCGTCGCGGTCACGCCGTCAACCGATTGGCGGGCATTGGGCGCGAAGAGGATGGTGGGCGCCAGCGCACCGCCATCTTCGATATCCTTCAGCGCCACCATTGCCACCGCGCCGGTCGGCACGGTGACTCCATCCGTTTTCCATTCCTCGCTGGTCTGGATGAGAATGTGACCGTCGACCATGCCCTGAATGTTCGACTTGCCCGGCAGCGGCAGCTTCTTCGGCCCCTGGGGCGTCAGCAGAAATGTCTCGTTGGTGAAGAATGTCGTACCGCGCCGGATGAATGCCGCGCGATTGCCCTGCCCGTCGCTCAGGATGAAGGGCCAGACGCCGACCTGGTCGCCTGCCTCGCCACGGTAAATCTCCTGCGCGGCCGACACTGGCTGGCCGCGCTTCAAGGTCTTGAGCACGAAGGGATAGCCCGAGGTCGTCATCGTCCCCGCGCCCCAGTCGCGCGCGATCAGCAGCGTGTCCTTGTCGAGCCAGGCCACATTCTGCTTCGAGGTCGGCAGCGCAAAGCCGCCCTCGACGAACTTGCCCGCCTGAAGATCGAACTCGCGCAAGGTGACGGCATCCTCGCCGCCGTCGGACAGGTTGAGCAGGCACAGCCGCTCGTCTGGGTCGAGACAGGCGGCCCCTTTCCACACCCATTTCCTGCCCTCGGCCTTCGACAAGGCGTCGAGATCGAGGATCGTCGTCCATTCCGGTTCGGCGGCGGCATAGCCGGCCGCGCTGGTATGCCGCCAGATGCCCTGGGGATGCTCGGCATCGCGCCACAGATTGAATATGCGGCCGTTGAGCAGGCTGGGATAAGGAATGCGATCCTTGGCGGCGGCGATCGTCAGCGCCTCTCCGTAAAAGGCCTTGTAGCGCGGGTCCGCCTGCAGCCGTTTGAGCGTGCGGGCATTCTCCGACTCGACCCAGGCCATCGCCTTCGGCCCCGTCCAATCCTCCAGCCAGATATAGGGATCGTCGGCGGGCGTCTGGGCGGATACGGGCATGATGGTTTGCATAGCCACGGCGGCAAGCGCGGCAAGGGCGATTCGCACCGGCGACTCTCCTGTCTGAACGGTTTCAGGTCACAGGGTCATCCGCCGACGGCCTGATCGTGTCAAACGCAGCACCCGGAACGGTCGATACGCCGGCGCCGCATCGACCGTGCCATGTGCGCATCGGATCAGGACACCGCCAGCATCCGCGCGACGGCCGCTTCGCTCTCGTCGTGAATCGCCCAGAAACTGCGCACGGGATCCCCGCTGAGGCGCCCGACGAGCACCGCAAGATGCGAGTACCAGCCGCCGCCGAAGCTGGCCATCGGCCCGGGTCCGGTGATGCCGTTATGGGTGAGCACCAGCCGGGTGCGCGCGCCTTCGCCGAACAGCTCGAACGTCGCCACACCTTCCTTGCCTTCGTCCCAGGTGAAGGACAGCAGACGTGGCGGATCGATCTTCACCACCCGTTCGTGCCCGACCGCGCATTTCCATTTGGCATAATCCTCGGGATAGGGGACCTCCTCGGTCGAGAGATTGTCGTGATCGAAGATCAGTTCGACCGCTCCACCCTCGCGCGGCTCCAGTTCGCCTGCGGCGAACCATTGCTTGCGCAGCTCGGATTCGGTCAGATAGCGCCAGACCGTCTCCACCGGCGCATCGAGCATCCGTTCGAAACGAAGCGTATCCGGGGCGATCCGTTCGACATCAATCATCTTCGGTCTCCATCATGCGACCCAGGCTGTCGAGGATCATCGTCCAGCCGCTGCGGGTCTGTTCTTCATATGCGGCCCATTGCGGGTCCATCTCGTGAGTCAGGACCAATGTGCAGCCCGACGCGGTCGGCGCGATCGCGATCGTGACGCGGGTCCATCCGCCATCTTCGGCGGGATCGGCGGAAAACAGGAAGACGAGGCGTTCCGGACGCTCGATCACCTCATATTTCATGCGATGATGGGCATCGCCGCCCGCCCTGCGCTCGACGATCAACCCGCGCCCGCCAACCCTGGCGTCGATCTCGCACCGGATCATCTCGCCATCGGGCGTCGCGAACAGGAAGCGCGGTGCGATCTCCGGATCGAGCCAGGCATCGAACACGCGCTCGGGCGATTCCGCATAATCATGGCGGACGGTCAGGATGACGGGCTCGGCACCGCTCATTTGCCGTCCCCCTTCTCATCGACGACGGGAACGAAGCCGCCGAAGATCATCCGCTGGGAATCCATGATCGCCTGTTCTTCCGGGGTCGGCACGAGCCGGGGATCCGCAGCGATGGCCTCATTGCCCGCGTCACGCGCCTCTTTGGATGACCATTCGACCCATGAGAAGACCACGGTCTCATCCTCCCGGGCCTGCACCGCGCGCCTGAAATCGGTCACTTTCCCGTCAGAGACGTCGTCACCCCAATTCTCGACCACGCGCAGCGCACCATGATCGGTGAAGATCTTCGCCACCCGCGCCGCCATTGCGCGGAATGCCTCGCGATTGGCGGTCGGCACGGCGAGCACGAAACCGTCGACATAGCTCATTTCGCCTCTCCTTTCGGCGCGTCGCGCAGCAGATCCTCCAGGCGATCAAGCCGGAACGTCCAGAACTGTTCCCATTGCCGCAGCCATTTGTCGGCTTCTGCCAATGGCGCGGCGCGCAAGGTGCAGAGTTGCGCGCGGCCGACCTTGCGGCGCGCGACGAGGCCGGCGCTTTCGAGCACCTTCACATGCTTGGCAGCACCTGCGAAGCTCATCGCATAGGGTTCGGCCAGTTCGCCGATCGATTTCTCACCGAGCGCGAGGCTGGCGAGCATGCCGCGCCGGGTGGGATCGGCCAGGGCGTGGAATGTCATGTCGAGTCGTTCAACCATTTGGTTGAATTACGACGATGCGGCCAAAAGGTCAACCAATTGGTTTAATATTCGAAGCGAACCGCACCGCGTCATTCCGGCGCAAGCCGGAATCTAGGGTTCTATGTCGAAGAAGATTCCGGCCTTCGCCGGAATGACGCCACTTGTTTGGACGTTTGGAGCAAACCGCCCACATGCCTCAAAACGACGTGTGCCGGACAGCAACCCAGCCTATTCGGTGGGACGCACCGGATCCACCGCCGCATCTCCGACAACGGTCGCCCAGGGCAGGACACGCCAGCCGGTCACCAAGCCGTTCGTCACATAGGGATCAGCACGCGCAAAGGCCTCGGCCACGGCGGCACTTTCGCCCTGGAACAGCAACAGCGCACCTTCGACCGGATCGCCGAGCGCACCGGCGAGGAGCAGTTCGCCCCGCTCCACCGCCTGCCATGCCAGTGCAAGATGCGGCGCGCGAAAGAGCGGCCTGCGCTCGATATAATCGGGCGCCAGCTCGTAGCTCAGCAAGAAATGCTTCATCAGTCCGCGAACAGCAGGACCGGCGTCTCGAGCAGCTTGCGGATCGCCTGCACGTAGCTTGCGGCGTCCCAGCCGTCGACGACGCGGTGGTCGCACGAGATGGAAAGATTCATCAGCTTCGCCACCGCGATCTCGCCATTCCGGATCACGGGACGCTCGATCACGCGGTTCGGGCCGATGATCGCGACTTCCGGACGATTGATCACCGGCGTCGTCGCAATGCCGCCGAGCGGCCCCAGCGACGTGATCGTCAGGGTCGACCCCGAAAGCTCTTCCGACTTGGCCTTGCCGCTGCGCGCGGCATCGGCCAGGCGGATGATCTCGCTCGCCAGCTGCCAGACATTCTTGGCCTGCGCATCGCGGATCACCGGCACCATCAGCCCGGCATCGGTCTGCGTCGCCATGCCGAGATGGACCGCGCCATGGCGCGTCACCACGCCCGCTTCGTCATCATAGCGGGCGTTGATCATCGGGAATTCGGGCAGCGCCCTGCAGATCGCGACGATCATCAGCGGCAACATCGTCAGCTTGGGACGATTGCCGCGATTGGCGTTGAGGTCCGCACGCATCGCCTCGAGGTCGGTGACGTCGATCTCCTCCACATAAGTGAAGTGCGGGATGTTGCGCTTCGACGCGGCCATGTTCTCGGCGATGCGGCGACGCATGCCGATGACCTTGATCGCCTCGTCGGCGCGCGCCGCGCCCGCCGGGCGGAAGCCCTGGCCGGCATTATAGGTGAGATAGGCGTCGAGATCGGCATGGCGGACACGATCGCCCGACACCTTCACTTCGGCCAGATCGATGCCGAGCGCACGCGCACGCTCGCGAACGGCGGGCGACGCCAGGACATGGCGGCCGGATGCGACCGGAGCGGATACAGGTGCAGCAGGCACCTCGACGGCCTTGGGCGCAGGCGCGGGTTCGGGAGTCGGTTCCGGCTCAGGCGCAGCGGCCTCGACGACGGCGACCGTCGCCGCGTCGGGGGTCTCGGCGTCGATGCGTTCCTCGACCGCCTCTTCCTCGGCGACTTCGCCTTCGGTTTCGATCACGACCAGCGCGGAGCCGATCGCGATCACGTCGCCGACCTCGCCGCCGATCTCGACGACGGTTCCGGCGACCGGAGATTCCATCTCCACAGTCGCCTTGTCGGTCATCATGTCCGCAATCTGCTGGTCCTCGGCGACGACGTCGCCGACCTTGACGTGCCAGGCGACGATCTCGGCCTCGGAAATACCCTCGCCGATGTCGGGAAGCTTGAACGTGAAACGTGCCATGCCGATCAGTCCTTCAGGATCTTCTTGAGTGCCTCGGTGATACGGACGGGACCAGGGAAATAGGCCCATTCGAGGCTGTGTGGATAGGGGGTGTCGAAGCCGGTCACGCGTTCGATCGGCGCTTCGAGATGATAGAAGCAGCGTTCCTGCACCAGCGCGGAAAGCTCGGCGCCGAAACCGGAGGTGCGCGTCGCCTCGTGCACGATCAGACAGCGGCCGGTCTTCTTCACCGACGCCTCGATCGCCTCGATATCGAGCGGCACCAGGGTGCGCAGGTCGACGATCTCGGCATCGATGCCGAGGCTCTCGATCGTCGCTTCGACGACATGGACCATCGTGCCGTAGCACAGGACGGTCAGTGCCTCGCCCTCGCGGACGATGTTCGCCTTGCCCAGCGGGATGCGATAATAGCCCTCGGGCACTTCGCCCGCCGGATGCGCCGACCAGTTGCGCGCCGGCTTGTCATAACGGCCGTCGAACGGGCCGTTATAGATCCGCTTCGGCTCGAAGAAGATCGTCGGATCATTGTCCTCGATCGCCGCGATCAACAGGCCCTTCGCGTCATAGGGCGTCGACGGGATCACCGTCTTCACGCCGGAGACATGGGTGAAGATGCCCTCGGGCGACTGGCTGTGCGTCTGGCCGCCGAAGATGCCGCCGCCGAATGGCGAACGGACCGTCATCGGCGCGGTGAACTCGCCACCCGAACGGTAGCGCAAGCGCGCGGCTTCGGAGACGAGCTGATCGAGCGCGGGATAGATATAGTCGGCGAACTGGATCTCCGGCACCGGGCGAAGGCCGTAGGCGCCCATGCCCACCGCGACGCCGATGATGCCGCATTCGGTGATCGGCGTATCGAACACGCGGGTCTTGCCGTATTTCTTCTGCAACCCTGCGGTTGCACGAAACACGCCGCCGAAAAAGCCGACATCCTCGCCCATCACGATCACATTGGGATCGCGCTCCATCATCACGTCCATGGCGGAATTGATCGCCTGGATCATGTTCATGCGGGTGCCCGTCGCCTCTTCGGCAACGGCAAGATCTTTCTCGTCGCTCACAGTCCGGCCGCCTTCTGCTCTTCGAGCATCTGCGCGCATTGCTCGCGCAGGTGCCATGGCATTTCCTCGAACACATCCTCGAACATCGATTCGAACGGGTGGTTGAGGCCGTGCCCGAGAATGCCGTTCTTCTCGGCTTCCTTCGCCGCCGCCTTGACGGTCTCGGCAAGCTCCAGATCCATCGCGGCGTGACGCTCGTCGTCCCATTCGCCCAACGCGATCAGATGCTGCTTCAGCCGCGCGATCGGATCGCCCAGCGGCCATTCGCTGCTTTCGTCGGCCGAACGATATTGGCTGGGGTCGTCGGAGGTCGAATGCCCCTCGGCACGATAGGTGAAATGCTCGATCAGCGTCGGACCCTGATTGGTGCGCGCGCGTTCGGCGGCCCATTCGGTCGCGGCATAGACGGCCAGCACATCGTTACCGTCGACGCGCAATCCGGCAATGCCGTAGCCCACGGCACGCGCCGCGAAGGTCGTCGCTTCGGCACCGGCAAAACCGGAGAAGGACGAGATCGCCCACTGGTTGTTGACGACGTTCAGGATCACCGGCGCGCGATAGACGCTGGCGAAGGTGCAGGCGGAATGGAAATCGCCCTCGGCGGTCGAGCCCTCGCCGCACCAGGTGGCGGCGATGCGCGTATCGCCCTTGGCGGCGCTCGCCATCGCCCAGCCCACGGCCTGGGGATATTGCGTCGTCAGATTGCCCGAGATCGAGAAGAAGCCGGCATCCTTGACCGAATACATGATCGGCAGCTGCTTGCCCTTCAGCCGGTCGCCCTTGTTCGAATAGATCTGGTTCATCATGTCGACCAGGCTCCAGCCGCGCGAGATCAGCAGGCCCTGCTGACGATAGGCGGGGAAGCACATGTCTTCGCGATCGAGCGCATAGGCGGCGGCGACCGCCACAGCCTCCTCGCCCGTGCACTTCATGTAGAAGCTGGTTTTGCCCTGGCGCTGTGCGCGGAACATGCGTTCGTCGAACGCACGGGTCAGCGCCATGTTGCGCAGCATCTCGCGCATCGTGTCCGGCGACAGCCTCGGCGCCCAGGGGCCGACGGCATTGCCCTTCTCGTCGAGCACGCGGACGAGCGAATAGGCGAGTTCGTGAAAACTGTCCGCCCGCGCATCGATATCCGGGCGCGGCGCCGATCCCGCGGGCGGGATCACAAGGTCGCTGTAATCGACCGAATCGCCAGGCCGAAATTTCGGCTCGGGCACGTGCAATTCAAGCGACCGCAAATTGCGGCGCCCCTCGGTTTGAGCCATCGCAGACGTTCCTCTCAAGACCCAAAAAATGGGTCAGCAATGCTTGCCAATTCTTGTTATTATATTTCAACGCACATTGCGAGAGGGAAGTTGCGATTTGGCTTCAGATCACCCCGGATTCGGCCAGGCGATCGAGATCGGATTCACCTAACCCCAACAGATCAGACAATATTTCTCGACTATGCTCACCCAGCATCGGCGGCGCCTCCGGCGCCGGACCGGGCGTCGCGGACAAACGGTGCGGACTGCGCACGCCGGGAATCGGTCCGCGCGGACTCGGCATCGACAGCTTCAGCCCGCGATGCTCGGCCTGGGAATCGGCGAAAGTGGCATCGAGCGAATTGATCGGGCCGCAGGGTACCGCACAGCGCGACAGCGCCGCCATCCATTCCGCGGTGGTGCGGCCGGCAAGGATATTTTCCAGGATCGGCTCGAGCGCGCGGCGGTTGATCGTGCGCAGCGCATTGGTGACGAATCGCACATCGTCGGCAAGCGCCGCCATGCCGGCTTCGCGTACGAAGCGCGCAAATTGCCCGTCATTGCCGATCGCGAGAATGATGTAGCCGTCCCGCGTCGGAAAGGTCTGATAGGGCGTGATCGACGGATGTTCGTTGCCGATCCGGCCCGGCGCCTCGCCCGACACAAGATAGCCCGTCGCCTGATTCGCCATCGACGCGACCGCGACGTCGAACAACGCCATGTCGATCTGCTGCCCCTCCCCCGTCGCCTCGGCATGGCGGAGCGCGGCGAGGATCGCGATCGTGGCGTTGAGCCCGGTCAGCACGTCGACGAGCGCAACGCCGACGCGATAGGGCTCGCCGCCGATCGGCCCGGTGACGCTCATCAACCCGCTCATGCCCTGGATCATGAAGTCGTAGCCGGCTTCGTGTGCGCGCGGCCCATCCTGCCCGAAGCCGGTGATCGAGCAATAGACCAGAGCCGGATTGACGGCCTTCAGCGATTCCCAGTCGAGACCATAAGCGGCAAGGCCGCCCAGCTTGAAATTCTCGACGACGATATGGGATCTGGCGGCGAGCGCGCGGACCAGCGCCTGGCCCTCCGGATTGGCCATGTCGATCGTGACCGATTTCTTGTTGCGGTTGGGCGCGAGATAATAGCTGCTGGTGATCCGATCCCCGGCCTCGTCCTCGAACCAGGGCGGACCCCAGCCACGCGTGTCGTCCCCGGCGCCCGGCCGTTCGACCTTGATCACCTCGGCACCGAGATCGGCAAGCTGCATCGTCGCCCAGGGCCCCGCGAGCACGCGGGAAAGATCGAGGACGCGGACGCCGTTGAGGGGTGAGGTCACATTGGTCTCCGTTCAAAAGACCCCGTTCGTCCCGAGCGAAGTCGAGGGACGTACGCGCAGGCGTGTCTCGACTTCGCTCGACACGAACGGAGTTATCTCCGTCCCACTCAGCTAAACGCCTGAATCCCCGTGATCGCGCGGCCGAGGATCAGCGCGTGGATATCGTGGGTGCCTTCATAGGTGTTCACCGTTTCCAGGTTCACGACATGACGGATGACGTGGAATTCGTCGGCGATGCCGTTGCCGCCGTGCATGTCGCGCGCCACCCGCGCGATATCGAGCGCCTTGCCGCAATTGTTGCGCTTGATGAGACTCACCATCTCCGGCGACCATGTGCCCGCGTCGATATTACGCCCGACCGCCAGCGCAGCACCAAGGCCGAGCGCGATCTCGGTCTCCATATTGGCCAGCTTCAATTGCGGGATCTGGTTGGCGGCGAGCGGCCGGCCGAACTGCTTGCGATCGAGCATATATTGCCGCGCGCGATGGAAACAGTCTTCCGCCGCCCCCATCGATCCCCAGGCGATGCCGTAGCGCGCCTTGTTGAGGCAGCCGAACGGACCGCCGAGACCGCGCGCATTGGGCAGCAGATTCTCCTCGGGAACGAACACGTCGTCCATCACGATCTCGCCGGTGATCGAGGCACGCAGGCTCATCTTGCCTTCGATCTTCGGCGTCGAAAAACCGTCCATGCCGCGTTCGAGGATGAAGCCGCGGATCACACCGTCGAGCTTCGCCCAAACCACCGCGACATCCGCGATCGGCGAATTGGTGATCCACATCTTGGTGCCGGTCAGGCGATAGCCGCCATCGACCGCGACCGCGCGCGTCTTCATGCTGCCCGGATCCGATCCGGCATCGGGCTCGGTCAGGCCGAAGCAGCCGACGATCTCGCCGCTGCCCAGCCGCGGCAGATAGGTTTCGCGCTGCGCCTCCGACCCATAGGCATGGATCGGATGCATGACGAGCGACGACTGGACGCTCATTGCCGAACGATAACCCGAATCGACACGCTCGACGGCGCGGGCGATCAGCCCATAGGCGACATGGCTGACGCCGGCGCAGCCATAGCCGTCGATCGTCGCGCCGAGCAGCCCGAGTTCGCCGAGTTCGCTCATGATCTCGCGGTCGAACCGCTCCTCGCGCGTCGCCGAGAGCACGCGTGGCAGCAGCTTTTCCTGCGCATATTGTTCCGCAGTGTCGCGGATCATCCGCTCGTCGTCGGTCAGTTGCGCGTCGAGCAGCAGGGGGTCGTCCCAGCGAAAGGGCGTGAAAGCGGCCATTGGTGGCTCCCGTCGGTCAAATACTGCTCTGGCTATGCCGGAGCCGGACGGGATCGCCAAGTATCACAAACCCACTCGCTCGCTTCGAGCAGCGTCGAGCCTGCCGATACGCGCCCGTCGAGAAGCACCGTGACGAGCCTTCTCGACTGCGGTTCTCGGCAAGCTCGAACCTGCGCTCGAAACAAACGGTAGAAAATATACTAGCCGACCGTCTGCTCGATCACGCCGAAGATCGGGTGGTGGCGCTCATCCTCCATCCAGATGCGCACGCTATCGCCCGCCTTCAGGAACGGCGTTTCGGCCTTGCCCGACTGGATCGTCTCGACGGTGCGCACTTCGGCGATGCAGCTATAACCGAGCCCGCCCTGCGCCACCGGCTTGCCGGGGCCGCCGGCCGCATCGCGGTTGGAAACCGTGCCCGAACCGATGATCGTGCCGGCGCCCAGCGCGCGCGTCTTCGCGGCATGCGCGACGAGCGTGCCGAAATCGAAGGTCATATCGACACCCGCATCGGCGCGACCGAAAGGCTTGCCGTTCAGATCGACCATCAGCGGGCCGTGAAGCTTGCCGTCATTCCAGCGCGCGCCGAGGCTTTCGGGCGTCACGAACACCGGGGACATGGCGCTGGCGGGTTTCGACTGGAAAAAGCCGAAGCCCTTGGCGAGCTCGCCGGGAATCAGGTTGCGCAGCGAGACGTCGTTGGTCAACCCGATCAGCCGGATCGCGGCAAGCGCCTGCTCGCGGCTGGCGCCCAGCGGTACGTCGCCGGTGACGACCACCACTTCGGCCTCCATATCGCAGCCCCAGCTCTCATCGGCGAGCGGGATCGGGTCGCGCGCGCCCAGGAAACCGTCCGATCCGCCCTGATACATCAACGGATCGTGCCAGAAGCTCTCTGGCATCTCGGCGTTGCGCGCCTGCCGGACGAGCGCGACATGGTTCACATAGGCCGAGCCGTCGGCCCATTGATAGGCACGCGGCAATGGCGACGCGGCCTCGCGTTCATGGAAGCGTTCGCGCGGAATCGCGCCATGTTCCAGATCGGTCGCCAAATTCTCCAGATCGCCCGACAATTGATCCCAATCGTCGAGCGCCGCCTGAAGCGTCGGCGCAATATGGGCCGCATCGGCGTACCAGGCGAGATCGTTGGATACGACGACGAGCCGGCCATCACGTCCGGATTTCAGGCTGGCAAGCTTCATAGGGATCCTCTCCAAATGCACCGCATGGGGTTCAGGCGGCATCTAGTATCAATTGAAACCAAATCTGTCCACGGGCCGGCAATTGACGAAAACGGAAAGTCACTTGACCTTAACGTCAGCTTGGGCTTCGCTGCGATCAATATCCAGACAAATCCCCTGAGAGGAAAGAGCCCATGTCCCTCGACGCCCTCGCGCGCACCGCATATTCCGAAGATCACGAGGCTTTCCGCGACACAGTCCGCCGTTTCATGCAGGAAGAAGTGGCGCCCAACGCGGCAAAATGGGACGAAGCCGGCATCGTCGACAAGGCGATCTGGACCAAGGCCGGCGAACTCGGCCTGCTCTGCCCCACCGTGCCAGAGGAATATGGCGGGCTCGGCCTCGATTTCGGCTATAATGCCATCGTCGACGAGGAAGCCGCCTATCATGGCGGCGTCACGCTGGGTTTTTCGCTGCATTCGGACATCGTTGCCGGCTATCTCACCGCTTATGGGTCCGAGGAGCAGAAGAAGCAGTGGCTGCCCAAGCTGGTCTCGGGCGAAGCCGTCACCGCGATCGCCATGACCGAGCCGGGCACCGGATCCGATCTTCAGAGCATCCGCACCACCGCGCGCAAGGACGGCAATCATTATGTCGTCAACGGATCGAAGACCTATATCACCAACGGCCAGAATGCCGATCTGATCCTGGTCTGCGCAAAGACCGACACCGAGGTGCAGCCGGCATGGAAGGGCGTCTCGATCATCCTGGTCGAGGCGGATCGCGAAGGCTTCAAGCGTGGCCGCAATCTCGACAAGATCGGCATGGACGCCGCCGACACGTCGGAGCTGTTCTTCGAGGATGTCCGCGTGCCCATGACCAATTGCCTGGGCGAGGAAGGCAAGGGTTTCATCTATCTGATGAGCGAACTACCGCAGGAGAGGCTGTCGATCGCGGTTTCCGCCCAGGCTTCGGCGCAGCGGGCCTTCGACGAGACCGTCGCCTTCACCAAGGATCGCAAGGCGTTCGGCAAGCCGGTCTTCGATTTCCAGAACACCCGCTTCACCCTGGCCGATCTCAAATCCAAGCTGCAGGTCGGCTGGGCGCATCTCGACTGGGCGCTCACCCGCCACAATCGGCGCGAACTGACCGCCGAGGAAGGGGCCGCCGCCAAGCTGTGGCACACCGAGCTGCAATGGGAGATCATGGACAAATGCCTCCAGCTCCACGGCGGTGCCGGCTATATGAACGAATATCCGATCGCCCGCGCCTGGCGCAGCGCGCGCGTGACGCGGATTTTCGGCGGCACCAACGAGATCATGAAGGAACTGATCGGGCGCAAGCTCTGAGGATTTGCGATCAGGCGGGCGTCAGCACGCCGCGATAGGCCGGATCCTCGAGCGCGCGGCCGGCGCCCTTGGCGACGCAGATCAGCGCTTCCTCGGCAACCGCGACGGGCAGGCCCGTCGCCACCGCCATCGCCTCGTCGATGCGACGGAGCAGCGCGCCGCCACCGGTCATCACGATGCCGCGATCGACGATGTCGGCGGCGAGTTCGGGGGGCGTGTTCTCCAGCGCGGCACGAACCGCGCCGATGATCTGGCTGACCGGTTCCGCGATCGCCTCGGCGATCTCGGCCTCGGTCACGCGAATCTCCTTGGGAATGCCGGCGACGAGATCGCGTCCCTTGACGCTGATCGTCAGACCTTCGCCCTCGGGCATCACGGCGCTGCCGATCTCGAGCTTGATCCGCTCCGAGGTCGCCTCGCCCACCATCAGATTATGCTTGCGGCGGATCGAGGCCGAAATCGCCTCGTCCATCTTGTCGCCGCCGACGCGCACCGAATTGCTATAGGCGAGCCCGCGCAGCGACAGCACGGCGACTTCGGTCGTGCCGCCGCCGATATCGACGACCATCACGCCCACCGGCTCGATCACCGGCAGGCCGGCGCCGATCGCGGCAGCCATCGGTTCCTCGATCAGGAAGATCTTGCTCGCGCCCGCATTGGTCGCGGCATCGCGGATCGCGCGACGCTCGACCGTCGTCGAGCCCGATGGCACGCAGATCGCGATTTCGGGCCGGCGCGGCAGGCGGGACGCGCCGCCATGCGCCTTGTCGATGAAATGCTTGATCATCTGTTCGGCGACGTCGATGTCGGCGATCACACCATCGCGCAACGGGCGGATCGCCTCGATATTGGCGGGGGTCTTGCCCATCATCAGCTTGGCATCGGCGCCGACCGCGCGAACCTTGCGGACGCCGTCGCGAGTCTCGAGCGCGACGACCGACGGTTCGTTGAGCACGATGCCATGATCGCGAACATAGACCACCGTGTTCACGGTCCCGAGATCGATGGCCATATCGTGCGAGGCCAGCTTGAAGAAACGCGAAAAGAACATGGATGGAAACGCTACCCTGAACGGTCGGCAAGCGACTGGGCGGCTTGGGACAATATCCCCTTGCCGTTGGTCAGGCTTGTGAGGCGCAGCGTGCGCCGTCAATCGCAGAGTGCGTCCGAGCGGGCGGTTATCGCGGCGGAACGTCGCCTTTCCGCGAGACTGGCCTACACACATTGAGAAAATAGTATTGAAATGAGATTTAAGTCTCATTAATGAGCGCCATCGACGCTGATTGGAGAGTGGCATGGCACTGACGCACGAACAGATGGACAGGAAGCTCGACGAGCATTTCCGCTATGAAGCGCAGGACGATGTCGAGGGCGTGCTTCGGACGCTCACCATGGATGTCGAGCATGACATTGTCGGCGCGCCGACCGGGCCGACCCATGGGCCCGAGGCTGCCCGCGGCTTCTACGAGTCGCTTTTCGCCGACCTGTCCGACGGCACGGTCGAGACGCGGCGGCGGCTTTATGGCGACAATTTCATGGTCGACGATTCGATGTGGCGCGGCCGTGCGCCGGGCCGCCCATTCGGGATCGAAGGGCAGGATCGGCCGCTCGCATTCCGGCTGCTCCATGTGCTGGAATTCGCCGAGAGCGGCGACATCAAGCGCGAGAATGTCTGGATCGATCTCGCCGCGATCCTTCAGCAGCTTTCGCCCGCCTCCGCCGCGTGAGTCGCGGCAACCAGCGGCGCCGGACGCGCAAGGACCTGCTGCAGGCGGCGGCCCGGCTGATGAAGACCGGCAAGACCCCGACGCTCGAGGAGATTGCGGAGGAAGCGCTCGTCTCGCGCGCGACCGCCTATCGGTATTTTCCGGGGCTCGACGCACTGCTGCTCGAAGCGTCGCTCGACGTCGCCGTGCCCGGTCCGGACGAGATATTCGGCGGCGACACGAGCGGCGACGTCGTGGCGCGACTGATGCGGGTCGACTCGGCGCTGCACGACATGATCGCGGCGAACGAACCGGCGCTGCGCGCGATGCTGGTCCATTCGCTGCAGCGGAGCATGGCCGAGGGCGAAGTGCCGGCGCGACAGAATCGGCGCACTCCGTCGATCGAAGCCGCGCTCGATCCCGTGCGCGATCGCCTCGATCGCGACGCGGCAGCCATGCTGACCCACGCGATCGCGCTGGTTATCGGCATCGAGGCGGTCGTGGTGCTCAAGGACGTGCTGCAGCTCGACGACGATGAAGCCCGCGCGGTGCGCGCCTGGACGATCGCGGCGCTCACCGCGGCGGCGCGCAAATCGTCCTAGTCGAGAAAGCGCGCCCAGTCCCCGATCGGCGCACGCTCGGTCACCAGCCGGTTCGCCGGCTGGTCCGGATCCTCATGGCCGATCGCCATCCCGCAGAACAGCATCCGTTCCACCGGCGTGCCGAGGAACCCGGTCACCGTCTCCGGATAGACCGCCCAGCATTCCTGCGGGCAGGTGGCGAGCCCGGCCTCGACGGCGAGCAGCATCACGCTCTGCAGGAACATGCCCAGATCCGACCATTGCGGCGGCCCCATCTGCCGGTCGACGGTGCAGAAGATCGCGGCGGGCGCGCCGAAGAACTGGAAATTGCGCGCAAACCATTGCCGGCGCGCGGGCTTGTCCTCACGCGGTATGCCGATATGCGCGTACATCGCCTCCCCCACCGCGAAGCGGCGGTCGCGATAGGGCGCGGTCAGCTTGGGCGGATAAATGTCATAGGCATGCGCCTCGCCCTCGCCCGATGCCAATCGCTCGCGCATCAGCGCTTTCAGCCGATCCATCGATCCGCCGGTCACCACATCGATATGCCAGGGCTGGAGATTGCCGCCGCTCGGCGCGCGCGCCGCTTTTTCCAGGATCCCGCGGATGACCGCCGGATCGACCGGCGTGTCGAGAAATCCGCGGACGGAGCGCCGTGCGGCAATTGCTTCACCAACAGTCACCGCAATCACTCCATATAAATGTCGACGATAGCCCCCTTGCCAACGTTGACGTAAACGGCAAGAGGATTTCGAGACCCCCTTCGAGTCCGACAGGAGAGCCCCGATGTCCACAGCCTATATCGTCGAAGCCGTTCGCACCGCCGGAGGCCGCCGTGGCGGCAAGCTCGCCGGATGGCACCCCGCCGACATGGCCGGTCAGGTGCTCAATGCCATCGTCGATCGGACGGGGATCGACCCGCGCGCGATCGACGACGTGATCATGGGCTGCGTCAGCCAGGCCGGAGAACAGGGATTCCAGGTCGGCCGCGGCGCCGTGCTCGCATCGAAACTGCCCGAAAGCGTGCCGGCCGTCACGATCGACCGCCAGTGCGGCTCGTCGCAACAGGCGATGCAATTCGCCGCCCAGGCGGTGATGAGCGGTACGCAGGACGTGGTGATCGCCGCCGGCGTCGAAAGCATGACGCGCGTGCCGATGGGTTCCACCGCAGCACTCTTCGCGCAGGCCGGACTCGGCACGTCGAAGAGCCCGGGCCAGGAAACCCGCTATCCCGGCGTCCAGTTCAGCCAGTTCATGGGCGCGGAGATGATCGCGAAGAAATACGGCTTCGGCCGCGATCAGCTCGATGCCTATGCGCTCGAGAGCCACAAGCGCGCCATCGCGGCGACCGAGGCCGGCGCCTTCGCCAGCGAGATCGTCGCGCTCGACGTCGAGACGCCCGAAGGCACGATCCGCCATGATCGCGACGAAGGCATTCGTTACGACGCGACGCTCGAAAGCATCGGATCGGTCAAGCTGCTCCAGGAAGGCGGCGTGATCTCGGCTGCCAATGCCAGCCAGATCTGCGACGGATCCTCGGCGGTGCTGATCGTTTCCGAACAGGCGCTGAAGGATCACGGCTTGACGCCGATCGGCCGGATCCATCACCTGACCGTCACCGGCGGCGATCCCGTCATCATGCTCGAAGAACCGCTGTTCGCGACCGAAAAGGCGCTGAAGCGCGCGGGCATGTCGATCAACGATATCGACCTTTACGAAGTCAACGAGGCGTTCGCGCCCGTCCCGCTCGCCTGGCTGCAGCATGTCGGCGGCGATCCGGCGAAGATCAACGTCCATGGCGGCGCGATCGCGCTCGGCCACCCGCTCGGCGCGAGCGGCACCAAGCTGATGGCGACGCTGATCAACGCACTGAAACGCCATGGCGGCAAATATGGCTTGCAGACGATGTGCGAAGGCGGCGGGCTCGCCAACGTCACCATCGTCGAACGCTTCTGAACGAAAACAAGGGAAACAAGACCATGATCATCGAAAACGGCATTGCCGCCGTGGTGACCGGCGGTGCGTCCGGCCTGGGCGCCGCGACCGCACGGGCGCTGGCCGCCAAGGGCGCGAAAGTCGCACTGTTCGATCTCAACGCCGAAAAGGGCGAGGCCGTAGCGGCCGAGATTGGCGGGTTGTTCTGCGCGGTCGACGTGACCTTGGAAGAGAGCGTCGATGCCGGCTTCGTCAAGGCGCGTGCGGCGCACGGGCAGGAACGCATCCTGGTCAATTGCGCCGGCATCGCCAACGGCATCAAGACCGCGAGCCGTTCCAAGGAAGACGGCAGCATCAAGCATTTCCCGCTCGATGCGTTCGAGAAGATCGTCCAGATCAACCTGATCGGCACGTTCCGCTGCATCGCCAAGTCGGCGGCCGGCATGATGACGCTCGATCCCCTCGACGATCTGGGCGAACGCGGTGCGATCGTGAACACCGCGAGCGTCGCCGCCGAAGACGGGCAGATCGGCCAGGCGGCCTATTCGGCGTCCAAGGCCGGCGTGCTCGGCATGACGCTGCCGATCGCCCGCGACCTGATGGGTGAGGGCATCCGCATCAACACCATCCTGCCCGGCATCTTCGAAACGCCGCTGCTGATGAGCCTGCCCGAAAACGTCCAGCAGGCGCTTGCCGCATCGGTGCCCTTCCCCAAGCGGCTCGGCCGTCCGGCGGAATATGCGCAGCTCGCGCTCACCATGATCGAGTGCGGCTATTTCAACGGCGAGGACGTCAGGCTGGACGGCGCGATCCGGATGGCGCCGCGCTGATGGCACGGCCCGAAGGCTGGCGGCTCGAACGGGCCGCCTACCCCTTCAGCTGTACGACCGAGACGCGGTTTCAGGACCTCGACATACTCGGCCATGTCAACAATGTCGCCATGGCGGCCCTGTTCGAAAATGGCCGGGTCCGTTTCAATCGCTCGCTCGGCCTGTTCGACCGCCGCCGCAAGGGCGAGCGCTGGCTGATCGCAGCGATTTCGATCAACTATCTCGCCGAAGCGCATTTCCCCGACGATATCGAGATCCTGTGCGGGGTCGGCATGATCGGCACGCGGAGCTGGCGGATCGACTCGGCCGCTTTCCAGAACGGCGCCTGCGTCGCGACCTGCGACACCAGCATCGTACTGACCGGCCCGGACGGATCGGAACCGCTGCCCGACGACATGCTGGCGGCATTGACGGCGCAGATGGTGCGGCAACCGGGCTGAGCTCAGCCCGCGCAGCCTTGATTCCGGGAATGGGCCGCAAGGCGCATATTCAGTCGTTGAACCGTGGCGCGCGCTTTTCGAAATTGGCCCTGACCGCTTCCACCTGATTGGGCGTGCGGATCACGCGGGCCTGCTCCTCGCTCTCCGCCAGCAGGACCGCTGCCGCATCGCCCTCGGCCGCTGCATTGTAGAGCCGCTTGGCGCCGCGGATCGCATCGGGGTTGCGTGCCGCGATCTCGCGCGCCAGCACCGTGGCGATGGCATGCGGATTCTCCGCGGTCCGCGTGACGAAGCCCAGCCCCACCGCTTCCTCGCCGGAAAATTCGCGATTGGTGTAGGTCAGTTCGCGCAGCACATCGTCGCGCACCAATGTCCGCCACAGCGCCACCCCGGCCATGTCGGGCACCAGCCCCCATTTCATCTCCATGATCGACAGGCGCGTCTCCGGATGCGCGATGCGGATATCGGCGCCCGACATGATCTGGAATCCGCCGCCAAAGGCGACGCCGTGCACCGCGGCGATGACGGGCACGGGCAAAGTCCGCCAGCCCCAGGCGACCTGCTGAAAGAGATTGGCGAGCCCATGGGTGCGCGCCGTGAGATCGAGGCCGTTCGATGCACCGCCCGATGCCATGCTCGCCATATCGAGCCCCGCACAAAAGCCGCGCCCTTCGCCCGAAAGCACCACCGCGCGCAGCCCCGGGGTCGCGCCGAGCGTCTCGATCGCCGCGGCGATTCCCGCCAGCATCGCGGGATCGAGCGCATTCATCTTGTCGGCACGGCTGAGGCGGACGTCGGCGACGCCCTGGTCGATGGCGATGGTGACACGGTCGTTCATGTTTGGACTCCGGACGAATCGATCAGACAATGCGGCTGTCCGCCTTGCCCCAATATTGGTCGCGCAACAGCCGCTTGTAGAGCTTGCCGGTCGGATGGCGCGGCAGTTCCGCGACGAAATCGATCTGACGCGGCACCTTGAGCCCCGACAGGCTGTCCCGGCACCAGGTGGTGAGTTCGGCGGCCAGTTCCTCGCCGGCCTCCGCCAGGTCGACGGGCTGGACGATCGCCACGACGCGCTCGCCCATATCGGGGCACGGCGCGCCGATCACCGCGACGTCGGCGACGCGGGGATGGGTGACGAGATGATTCTCGATTTCCTGCGGATAGATGTTCACGCCGCCCGAGATGATCATGAAGCTCTTGCGGTCGGTGAGGTAGAGATAGCCCTCCTCATCCAGCCAGCCGATATCGCCCACCGTGCGCCAGCCATGCCGGTTCGCCGCGTCCGCGGTCTTGCCCGGATCGTTGTGATAGGTGAATTCGGTCCCGCCTTCGAAATAGACCATCCCTTCGCTGCGCACCGGCAGCTCATTGCCGTCCTCATCGCAGATATGCGCGACGCCATAGGCCGATTTGCCGACCGAGCCCCGGTGAGTCAGCCATTCCGGAGAGCGGATCGCGGTCATGCCGATCGCTTCCGACGCCGCATAATATTCGTCGATCACCGGCCCCCACCAGTCGATCATCGCCTGCTTGACCGGGACCGGGCATGGCGCCGCGGCATGGATCGCCGAGCGGAGCGACGACACGTCATGGCTGGCGCGCACCTCCCCGGGCAGTTTGAGCATGCGGATGAAATGGGTGGGCACCCACTGGCTGATATTGATGCGATACCGCGCGATCATGGCCAGCGCCTGCTCCGGATCGAAATGCGCCATCATCACCACCGTCCCGCCCAGCCGGTGGACCGCCATGCTCCAGCGCAGCGGCGCGGCATGATAAAGCGGCGCCGGCGAGAGGTAGATGCTCTCCGCATCGAAGCCGAAAACCCCCTGCGCGATCATCGTCAGCGCATTTGGCGTGTCGATCGCGCTGCCGGGCGGCGGCCCCTGGCGGATGCCCTTGGGACGGCCGGTCGTGCCCGAGGAATAGAGCATGTCGGTGCCTGCGCCCTCGTCGGCGATCGGCGTTTCCGGTTCGGCCCCGGCCTCGGCGATCCAGTCGCGCCATCCCGGGGCGCGCGTGCCGATCAGGAAGCGGGGAAGATCGGGGAAAAGATCGGGCAGCGCCACAAGCGCATCCCCAACGCCCTCCGACGCGACCAGCAGCTTCGCGCCGCTGTCGCGCACGATATAGGCGATTTCCGGCGATGTCAGACGTGCCGAGATGCAGGCATAATAGAGGCCCGAGCGTTGTGCGGCCCAGGCGAGTTCGAAGAAGCGGATATGATTGTCGAACAGGAAGGCGATGGTGTCCCCCTGCTTCATGCCCATCCGCCGGAACAGATGCGCGCCCTGATTGGAACGCGCGTCCAGCGTGCGATAGTCGATCGCCTCGCCGGTATCGCCGAAGATGACCGCGGGCTTCAGCGGCGTGGTGCGGGCATGATGGCTCGGATGGGTCAATCGGCTCTCCGCTGCGACAGGTCGCATCGCCTGTCCCTTCCGTAAACGTCATCCTAGCGCCACCGCGCGTGATGTCACCTGCCATCGGCGAAAATTCGATCGGCCGTCCGCGTTGCAGAGCCCGACGGTCGGCGCTACGCGAGAGCCATGGAGTTCGATCCGCCACGGTTTCTCAAGCTGGCCCGGCAGCACGGCCACAATGCGGTGCTCGGCATCGAATATCAGGCGCATGGCGACGACTGGATAGAACTGGTCCTGCCCTATGCACCGCAGCTGGTCGGCGATCCCGAGACAGGGATCCTCGCATCGGGGCCGATAGTGGCGCTGATGGACATGGCGACGAGCATCTCGATCTGGGTGAAGAGCGGCACTTTCCAGCAACAGGCGACGCTCGACCTGCGCGTCGATTATCTGCGGCCCGCGACGCCGGGCAAGGCCGTGATCGGACGCGGCCAATGCTATCGCATCACCCGCAACATCGCCTTCATCCGCGGGCAGGCGCATGACGGCGATCCCGACGATCCCCTGGCGCATGTCGCCGGCACCTATATGTTCACCGGTCCTTTGAAATGACGTGGCTGCCGCCCTATGCCGAGATGCTCGGCCTTTCGCTCGACGGGCATGAAAATGGCGCGCCGATCCTGATGATGCCGTTCGGCGTGAGCGTCACCGGTCGGCCCGGCTTCCTGCACGGCGGCGCGATCGCCGGCATGCTCGAAATGGCGGCGATCAGCGCATTGCACGCCGAACTCAAGGGCGAAGCGAAGCCGCGCTTCAAGCCGATCAACATCACCGTCGATTTCATGCGCGGCGGCCGGGAGAAGGAGACGCGCGCCGTCGGCGTGCTCACCCGCGTCGGCACGCGCATCGCCAATGTCGAAGCCTTTGCCTGGCAGGACGACCGCGACAAGGTGATCGCGGCCGCGCGGATGAATATCCTGATCTCGCGCGATTAGGGGGTTGGTCCGGCAGGACCGGACACCCGCTCAAGGATCGATGCTGCCGCCCACCTGCGCATTGACGATGCCGCCATCGACCGCGATCGTCTCACCGATCACATAGTCGCCGGCCCGGCTGGCCAGGAACACCGCGGTCGCGGCAAGATCATCCGGAACACCGATACGGCCCGCTGGAATCCGCTGTGCGACCGAATCGCCATGATCACGCGCCGCGCGGTTCATGTCCGACGCGAAAGCGCCGGGCGCGATCGAAGTGACGTTGATATGATCCTTCACCAGCCGCGCCGCGATGCGCTTGGTAAGGTAGATCAGCCCCGCCTTGGATGCGTGATAGCTGTAGGTTTCCCAGGGATTGAGCCGCAGCCCGTCGATCGAGGTGATGTTGATCACCTTGGCGGGCCGGTCGGGCGACGCAGCGGCCTTGAGCGCACCATGCAGCGCCTGGGTCAGGAAGAAGGGCGATTTGAGGTTGAGGTCCATCACCTTGTCCCAGCCGACCTCGGGAAAATCCTCGAAGGGCTCGCCCCAGGCCGCGCCGGCATTGTTGACGAGGATGTCGAGCCGCGGCTCGCATTCGTTGAATTCGGCCGCCAGCGCCTTGCAACCGGCAACGGTCGAGACATCGTGCGGCAGCGCGATGCAATTGGGGCCGAGTTCCGCGGCCGCCTCCGCACAGGCATCGGCCTTGCGCGACGAGATATAGACCTTCGCACCCTGGGCAATGAAGCCCTCGGCGATCCATTTGCCGATATTGCGCGATCCGCCGGTGACGAGCGCGACCTTGCCCTCGAGGCTGAACAGGTTGGCGATGTTCATGAGATTTCCCCTTATCCGCCGCGCTTGATGGTTTCGCGGGCAATGACGATCTGCTGAATCTGGCTGGTGCCTTCGTAGATGCGGAACAGGCGGACGTCGCGGTAGAGCCGCTCGATCCCATAATCCGAGATATAGCCGGCGCCGCCGAAGATCTGGACGGCGCGATCGGCGACGCGGCCGACCATTTCGGATGCGAACAGCTTGACCGCCGCCGCCTCCATCGTCGTGTTCTCGCCCGCATCCTTCTTCGTCGCGACGTCGAGCACGAAGGCGCGCGCGGCAAGCGCCTCGGTCTTCGAATCGGCGATCATCGCCTGGACCAGCTGATGCTCCGCGATCGGCTTGCCGAACTGCTTGCGTGTCGTGGCATAGGCGACACTGTCGGCGATCAGCCGCTCGGCCACGCCCACACAGACCCCGGCGATATGCAGGCGCCCGCGATCGAGCACGCGCATCGCGACCTTGAACCCGTCGCCCTCGGCGCCGAGCATGTTCTCGGCGGGCACGGGGACGTCGTCGAGGATCACGTCGCAGACATGCGCGCCATGCTGCCCCATCTTCTTCTCGGGACTTCCGATCGACAGGCCGGGCAGGTCGGCGGGCACCAGGAAAGCCGACACGCCGTGCGCACCCTCCCCGCCCGTTCGCGCCATCACCGTGAAGAGCGACGCCTTGTCGGCATTGGTGATGAAGCGCTTGGTGCCGGTCAGTCGATAGACGCTGCCATCGCGCACGGCACGCGTCTTCACCGCCGCGCCGTCGGATCCGACGTCGGGCTCGGTCAGCGCGAAGCTGGTCACGATCTCGCCCGTCGCGATGCGCGGCAGCCATTTGGCCTTTTGCTCGGGCGTGCCCGCCATCACCAGCCCCTGGCTGCCGATGCCGACATTGGTGCCGAAGGCGGAGCGCATCGCCGGGCTGGTGCGGCCGAATTCGAAGGCGAGCTTCAATTCCTCGGTCATCGACAGGCCGAGACCGCCATAGTCCTCCGGGATCGACATGCCGAACAGGCCGAGCGCCTTCATCTCCGCGACGAGATCCTCGGGAATCTCGTCGACATCCGCAACCTCCGCCTCACGCGGGCGGAGCCGTTCGGCGACGAAGCGGCGGACGCCGTCGCAAAGCGCGTCGAAGATTTCGGGATCCAGCGCCATTCGCTTCGCTCCTATCCTCCCCCTTTGACGGGGCGCCGGCTCAATATCCGTGCGCGCGCGCGACCTGATCGGTGTGGAAGTTGACGTCGCCCATGAATTCCTGAAGCGCGCGGTCGCGCTTCATATAGAGGCCGATGTCATATTCGTCGGTCATGCCGATGCCGCCATGCATCTGGACACCCTCGCGCACGGCAAGGCCGGCGGCCTGGCCAGCCTTGGCCTTGGCGACCGACACCATCAGTTCGGCGTGCTTGCTGCCTTCGTCGAGCATCTGCTGCGCCTTGAGCACGGCGGCGCGCGCCACCTCCATCTCCGAATAGAGATGCGCCGCGCGATGCTGCAGCGCCTGGAACTCGCCGATCAGCCGGCCGAACTGCTTGCGCTGCTTGAGATAATCGACGGTCATGTCCATCGCCGCCGCGCCGACGCCGACCATCTCCGACGCCGCACCGGTCCGGCCCGCGCGCAGCAGCCGCGCGAGCACCGCCCAGCCCTGATCGACTTCGCCGATCACCGCATCGGCATCGACCGCGACGCCATCGAAGGCGACATGCGCGGCCATCGCACTGTCGACCAGCCGCGCCGCTTCCATAGACAGGCCCGCCGCATCCTTGCCGACCGCGAACAGCGTCAGGCCATCCTGTTCGCCCGCGCTGCCCGCCGTGCGCGCGGCGACGATCAGCATGTCGGCAGAGGCGCCCTGGATCACGAACTGCTTGCGGCCGGTCATCCTGAAGCCGTTGCCCGAGCGCTCGGCCTTCATCGCGATCGCGGCGGGATTGTGCTTGGCGCCTTCGTCGATCGCCAGGCCCAGCACCGTCTCACCGGAGAGGATGCCCGGAAACCAGCGCTCGCGCAGCGCCGCATCGGCGGCCTTCAATGCTTCGACGCCGGCGACCGACGTCGTGAGGAAGGGCGAGGGCGACAGGTTGCGGCCAATCTCCTCGAGCACGATTCCCGCCTCGACATGGCCAAGGCCCAGCCCGCCCTGATCCTCGGGCACGAGGATGCCGGTGAAACCCATCTCGGCGAATTGTTTCCACAGATCGTGCGAAAAGCCGTCCTTGCAGTCCATGTCGCGGAACTTGCGGAAATGCGTGGTCGGCGCCTCGGTCTTCATGAAGCCGGCGGCGGCGTCCTTGAGCATCGCCTGATCTTCGGTGTGGTAAAGTGGCATGTCTTCGTCCTTCGGTCCGCGCAGCGCGTAGGATTGGAATGGTCAGGCGCCGGGCAGGTCGAGGATGCGCTTGGCGACGACGTTGAGCATCACTTCGCTGGTGCCGCCCTCGATCGAATTGGCCTTGGTACGCAGCCAGGCCCGCGCCTTGCCGCCGCCGCCCGAGGCCTCGCTTTCCCATTCGAGCGCATCCGATCCGCCCGCCGCCATCACCAGCTCGTTGCGGCGCTTGTTCAGTTCGGTGCCGAAATATTTCATCATATTGGGC
>NZ_JBYSZM010000030.1:0-93673 GCF_058787155.1 Sphingobium sp. FW305-3-2-15-F-TSA7
CGCAACCATGCGCAAACTCATCATCATCGCTAACGCTAAGCTTCGTGATCAGCTCGCCAGCATCTGAGTTGATGACGGTGGGGACTTCAAGGCAGATGGATCAAACTCCAACGATCCCAAACGAAAAAGGGCCGCCGGAATGTCCGGCGGCCCCTTTTTTCGAGTCGGGATCGATCGATCAGCCGACCAGTTCTTCCGGCTTGAAGAAATAGGCGATTTCGATCGCCGCATTCTCGTCGCTGTCCGAACCATGGACCGAATTGGCTTCGATCGACTCGGCCAGTTCCTTGCGGATCGTGCCGGGCTCGGCATTCTCCGGGTTGGTCGCGCCCATGATGTCGCGGTTGCGCTGCACGGCGTTCTCGCCCTCGAGCACTTGGACCACGACCGGACCCGAGATCATGAAGCTGACCAGGTCGTTGAAGAAGGGGCGCTCGCTATGGACCGCATAGAAGCCCTCGGCCTGCTCCTTGGTCATCTGGATGCGCTTGGAAGCGACGACGCGCAGGCCGGCCTCCTCGAGCATCTTGGTGACCGCACCGGTCAGGTTGCGGCGGGTGGCGTCGGGCTTGATGATCGAAAAGGTGCGATTTGCGGCCATGGCCGTCACAGCTCCAATGTTCTGGATGATGGGGATGCGCGCCCCTTAGCGGCGGGCGCGCATAACCGCAAGCACGCGCCACATGCTCAGGCCATCCGGCTCCATTTGCCGGCCTCGTCCTGAACCCAGTAGCGCCGCTCGACATCCTCGCGGCTGTTGAGGCCGCGCCACGCCGCCCGCGCCACATCGACCGACTCGGCATCGAAAAAGTGGAAAACGCGATCGAAGCCAAGCGCCTCGTCGCGCCATGCGCCGTCGGCCAGCGCGACGTTGCGTGCCGCATTGGCCGCGTCCGCCGTCGCGGAGATCAGGATCGGCTGTACCGCATCATCGTCCGTGCCGGCACGCGCATGCGGCAGGAAAGAATCGGGTCGCGCCGACCATAGCGCGGCATCGATCCGGACCTGCTGCGCTTCGTCGCCGGTCACCACCAGCAGGCGTGCGTCCGAGTCGAGCAGGCGCTGCGCGATCGCGGGCAGCACCTGTTCGACCGGCAGACCGCCGAGCTGGTAGAAATCGACCTGCATCAGCCTTCAAGCGTGTCCGCGACGAACCGGTCGAGCAGGCGCACGCCATAGCCGGTCGCGCCCTTCTCCCAGGTCGGACCCGCCTTGTCGGCCCAGACCATGCCGGCAATGTCGAGATGCGCCCATTTGACGCCGTCGTCGACGAAGCGCTGGATGAACTGCGCCGCGGTGATCGATCCGGCGCCGCGCGGGCCGACATTCTTCATGTCGGCGATCGGCGAGTCGATGAGCTTGTTGTAGGCATCGCCGAGCGGGAAGCGCCACAGCGGGTCGCCCGCCGCCTTGCCGGCCGCGATCAACTGGTCGGCGAGACCGTCGTCGTTGGCGAAGATGCCGCCATGCTCGTTGCCCAGCGCAATGATCATCGCGCCGGTCAGCGTCGCCAGGTCGACGATCGTCCTGGGCGCATATTTGCGCTGGACCCAGGTGATCGCGTCGCACAGCACCAGCCGCCCCTCGGCATCGGTGTTGATGACTTCGATGGTCTGTCCCGACATCGAGGTCACCACGTCACCGGGACGCTGCGCCTTGCCGTCGGGCATATTCTCGACGAGGCCGCAGACGCCGACGACATGGGCCTTGGCCTTGCGCAGCGCCAGCGCCTTGATCGCGCCCGCGACGGCGCCGGCCCCGCCCATGTCCCACTTCATGTCCTCCATGCCCGCCGCCGGCTTGATCGAGATACCGCCGGTGTCGAAGGTGACGCCCTTGCCGACGAACGCGAGCGGGGTCTTTTCAGCCCCGTCAGTGCCGTCCCAGCGCATCACGAGCAAGCGCGGTTCGCGCTCGGATCCCAGCGAAACGCCGAGCAATGCGCCCATGCCGAGCTGTTGCATCGCCGCGCGATCGAGAACCTCGATCTCGACGCCGAGCTCGGCGAGATGCCGGCAGCGTTCGACGAAGCTTTCGGGGTAGATGATGTTCGCGGGCTCGGAGACGAGGGTGCGCGTGAGCATCACGCCTTCGGCCACCGCATTCGGCCCGGCCCAGGCGGCCTCGGCGCCGTCGGCGGCGCCGACGATCACCACTTCATCGAGCGTCGGCTTCGATTTTTCGGGCAGACGGGTGCGATACACGTCGTGGCGCCAGCCCCGGAGCACCGCGCCGAGCGCGAGTCCGGCGGCATCGGACGCGCGCGAGACGCTGCCCGACAGATCGACCACCAGCCGAGTCTCGCCCGAGGTCAGCAGCCGGGCGGCGAGCGCGCCGCCGGCACGTTCCCAGGCGACCGATTCGTCGCGATCGCCCAGGCCGAACAGCACGACGCGGCGGGCGCCCTGCCCTTCGGCCACGACCAGTTCCACCGTCGTGCCGGCCTCGCCATCGAAGCGCGCAGCCGCTGCCGCGGCCTTGGCAAGCGCGGTGCCCGCCGCATCGAGCCCCGCCAGCGTCGCCGGAAAATCGGCGCCCTTGCGGATAGGAAGGGCCAGCGCGTGATCACCTTCGGGCTGGGCGGCGGCAAAACGGATGCGCATGGACGTATGGGCCTTTCGCTGAATGGCGGTGATATAGGGTGAGGCGCCTGTTAAGCCAGTCCGCCGCCGCTGGCAAAAGGCGAAGCGCGAGCCGGATGCGGCTCAGGTTGCAGCCGGCTCCGTCCGGTGCGATATGCGGCACCCTGTCGCCGGAATGTGGAGCCCAAGTGACGCGTAAGACCTTCCTGCTCTCGGCGGCGCTGCCGTGCGCGCTTCTGGCCTCGCCGGCGACCGCGCAGGATCTGAAGCCGCGCCCGGTATCCCCCCCGCCGCCGCCCGCGGCGGGGCAGACGCCCGCGACCGATGAGGAAATCACCTTCACCGCCGGCAATCTGGAATATGATTCCAACAGCCAGGTCGTCACCGCCAGCGGCGACGTCCGCATGTTCCGCGAAGGCAACCGCCTGCGCGCCGACAAGGTGATCTGGGACCGCAGCACCGGCAAGGTCGTCGCCGAAGGCAATGTCGCGGTGGTCAATCCGGGCGGCGATACCGCCTATGGCGACAAGGTCGACCTGACCGATACGCTGCGCGACGGCATGGTGGAGAATCTGCTGGTCGTGCTCGACGAAGGCGGGCGCCTGGCGGCGATCAAGGGATCGCGCGCCGGCGATATCTACACGCTGGACCGGGCCGCCTATTCCCCCTGCCCGATCACCGATTCGGCAGGGTGCCCGCGCGAGCCGACCTGGAAGATCACCGCGGTCAACGTGGTGTACGATGCCGGGCGCAAGCGCGTGCGTTACAAGGGCGCGCGGCTCGAACTGTTCGGCATGCCGCTGATTCCGTTGCCCGGCCTCACCCATAGCGTCGGCGATCAGGCCGCATCGGGCATATTGGTGCCCGACGTCCGCTATGACCGGGTCAACGGGTTCGAAATCGCGCTGCCCTATTATCTGCGCCTGGCGTCCGACCGGGACCTGACGATTACGCCGCATCTCTACAGCAACGCGCTGCCGATGATCGAGACGCAATTCCGCGCGTTGACCGACCTCGGTGCGTTCCAGGTCACCGGGTTCGGCACCTATGGACGCCGCCAGCCCATCACATCGATCGCGCCGGGCACCGATGGGACGAAGGATTTTCGCGGCTATCTCGATGCCAGCGGCAAGCTGCAGTTCGATCCCAATTGGAGCCTGACCGGTTCGGCGCGACTGGCGAGCGACCGGACGTTCCTGCGCCGCTACGATATCACGCGCGAAGACCGGCTGCGTTCGACGATCAATCTCGAGCGGATCGACACCGACAGCTATTTCTCGATCGCGGGCTGGGCGACGCAGACGCTGCGCGCGGGCGGCGTGCAGGGGCAGCAACCGATCGCGCTGCCGGTGATCGATTATCGCCAGCGTATCCGCGAGGGGTTTCTCGGCGGCACGTTCGAGATCCAGGGCAATACGCTGTTCCTGACGCGCACCGCGGGCCAGGACACGCAGCGCGCCTTTGCCGGCGTGCGCTGGGACCTGCGCAAGCTGACGCCGCTGGGCCAGGAAGTGACCTTCACCGCCTATGCGCGCAGCGACGCCTATCATACCGACGAAATACTCAAGACGGTGAACCCCGCCTATCGCGGCGATCCCGGCTGGTCCTTCCGCTCGGTCGCGTCGTTCGCGGTGGACGTCAAATGGCCGTTCGTCGGCGAGGCGTTCGGCGGCACGCAGCGGCTGACGCCGCGCGTCCAGTTCGTCGCGTCCCCGGTCGAAGGCAATCTGAACATTCCCAACGAGGATGCGCGCGCCGTCGATCTGGAGGACAGCAACCTGTTCGCGATCAACCGCTTCGCCGGCTATGACCGCTATGAGGACGGCACGCGCGTCACCTATGGCGTGGAATGGTCGCTCGACCGGCCGGGGCTGTCGATCAACACGATCGTCGGGCAAAGCTATCGCCTGTCGGCACGGCCGGGGCTGTTCCCCGACGGCACCGGCCTGACCAACCGCACATCGGACATCGTCGGCCGCACCACCGTCCGCTTCAAGCGCTTCGTCAGCCTGACCCATCGTTACCGGCTCGACAAGGATAGCCTGGCGATCCGCCGCAACGAGATCGACGCCACGATCGGCGGCCGCAACACCTATGCGATGATCGGTTATCTCCGGCTCGACCGGAATATCGGTCCGCAGCTCGAGGATCTGCGCGATCGCGAGGAGATCCGGCTGGGCGGCCGTGTCCAGGTCGCGAAATACTGGTCGGTGTTCGGATCGACGACGATCGACCTGACCGGCGCGCGCGAGGATCCGCTGACCACCGCAGACGGATATGAGCCCGTCCGCCACCGGCTGGGCCTGTCCTATGAGGATGAATGTCTCGAGCTTGGCGTGACGTGGCGCCGCGATTATGCGAACACCGGCGATGCCCGGCGCGGCAACACATATCTGTTGCGGGTAGCTTTCAAGCAATTGGGCCTGTAAGCCCTAGTTCATGCGCTCGTCTTTATGGGTGTCAGTGGGATTCTTTGGAGATAGCCACAGGATGATGGCAGGTTTTTCCGGCGTCCGGCGCATTGCGCGGGCCGGCCTTTTACTTTCGGGGACGATCGCGGCGGGCGTCGCGGTCGCGCAGACCGTGCGTGACGATGCGAGCGTGCCCAGCGCACCGCTCAACGTGCCGACCAATCCGCAATTCTTCGGCAAGATGGAGCCGAACGTCTACAAGGCGACAGCACGCGTCAACGGCGAGGTGATCACCGCGACCGACGTCGACCAGCGCCTGGCGCTGGTGATGCTCGCCAATCAGGGATCCAATGTTCCGGACGAGGAAAAGCAGCGGCTGCGCGTCCAGGTGCTGCGCAACCTGATCGACGAGACATTGCAGATCCAGGAGGCGAAAGCCGCCGAGGTCGCAGTGAAGAGCGAAGAGGTCAACCAGCGCTATGCGATGGTCGCGCAGAACTTCAAACGCACCCCGCAGCAGATGACCGAATTCCTGAAGGCGAACGGATCTTCGGAACGCTCGATCAAACGGCAGATCGAAGGCGAGCTGGCGTGGAATCGCGTGCTCGGCCGTAAGATCACGCCCTTCGTCAATGTCGCGCAGGAAGAGGTCCAGTCGATCATCGACCGGCTGAACGCCACCAAGGGCACGGCCGAATATCGCATGGGCGAGATTTATCTTTCCGGTTCGCCCGAGACGATGAACGAGACCATGGCGAACGCAAAGCGGATCATGGAGCAGGTCCAGCAGGGTGGCTCCTTCGCGGCCTATGCCCGGCAATTCTCCGAAGCGTCGACCGCGGCGGTCGGCGGCGATCTCGGCTGGATCCGCGCCGAGCAGCTTCCCGCAGCGCTTGCCGAAGCATCGCAGCGCATGACCGTCGGACAGGTCGCGGGGCCGATCGCCGTGCCCGGCGGCGTCTCCATTCTGGTGAAGATCGACCAGCGCCAGGTACTGACCGCCGATCCGCGCGACGCGGTGATGAGCCTGAAACAGGTCGCGATCAGCTTTCCCAAGGGCATGACGCAGGCACAAGCAACGCCGCAGGTCGAGAAATTCGCCACCGCGACGCGCGGGATCAGCGGCTGCGGCACGGTTCAGGCCACCGCGACGCAGTTCGGCGCCGAAGTGGTCGACAATGACCAGGTCAAGATCCGCGACCTGCCGCCCCAGCTTCAGGACGTGCTGCTCAAGCTGCAGATCGGCCAGGCGACACCGCCCTTCGGCTCGCTCGAGGAAGGCGTCCGCGTGCTCGTGCTGTGCGGCCGCGACGATCCCCAGGTTGCCGGCGGCCCGTCGTTCGACGCGATCATGGCGCAGCTCGAGGAAGAGCGGATCAACCGCCGTGCGCGACGCTATCTGCGCGATCTGAGGCGCGACGCGGTCGTCGACTATCAGTGAGGGGCGCCGGCGCGTGACCCCGCTCGCAATCTCGCTCGGCGACCCCGCAGGCATCGGCCCGGAAGTCGCCGCCAAGGCCTGGGCCGAACGGCATAGACATGGGCTGTTTCCGTTTTTCGTCGTGGGCGACGCCCGTTCGGTGAATGCGGTCTGGGACGGCCCGGTCGCGCGGATCAGCGATCCCGCCGAAACCATGGCCGCATTCGACCAGGGCCTTCCCCTGCTCAACATCGAGGATGGCGGGACGATCGTGCCCGGCGTTCCCGATGTCGAGGGTGCGCGCTGTTCGCTCGATTCGCTCGAACTGGCCTCTGGCCTGGCGCGTTCGGGCGCCGCGGGCGCGCTGGTGACCGGGCCGGTCTCGAAATCGCAGCTCTATGCGATCGGCTTCACCCATCCCGGCCAGACCGAGTTCGTCGCCGAGCGCTGCGGCATCTCCAAGGAGAATGCGGTGATGCTGCTCGCGGGCCCGACTCTGAAAGTCGTGCCCATCACCACGCATCTGCCGCTCCGCGCGGTTTCGGACGCGCTGTCGATCGATCTGATCGTGACGCGATCGCTGGCCACCGCCAAGGGACTGACGCGCAATTTCGGTATCGCCAATCCCCGGCTCGCCTTTGCCGGTTTCAATCCCCATGCCGGAGAAAATGGCGCACTGGGGCGTGAGGAGATCGACATGCTGATCCCCGCGATCGAGCAGTTGCGCGAAATGGGGATAGACGCGCTGGGGCCGTTCGCGGCCGATGCGATGTTCCATCCACGCGCGCGCGCCGAATATGACGTGGCGATGTGCCTCTATCACGATCAGGCACTGATCCCGCTCAAGACGCTGCATTTCGACGAAGGCGTCAACATGACGCTCGGCCTGCCCTTTGTCCGGACCTCGCCCGATCACGGCACCGCCTTCGCGCTCGCCGGACAGGACAAGGCGGAGCCCGGCGCGATGATCGCGGCGATCAGGATGGCCGCGGACGCGATGCGATGCCGCGAAGCCGTGCCGCAATGACATATCCGGCGTGACGGAGCTGCCGCCGCTCCGCGCGGTGATCGCGCGGTACGGCCTCGACGCGAGCAAGGCGCTGGGCCAGAATTTCCTGCTCGACGAGCAATTACTCGATCGGATCGCGCGTATCCCCGGCCCGATCGACGGCGAAACCGCCTATGAAGTCGGCCCTGGCCCGGGCGGATTGACGCGCGCGCTGCTGCGCGCCGGCGCCCGCGTGGTTGCGGTCGAACGCGATCGGCGCTGCATTCCCGCACTTGCCGAGCTCGACGCCTGGAAACCCGGGCAGTTGACGGTAATCGAGGGCGACGCGCTCGATATCGACGAGCCGCGGATCGTGCCCAGCGCGCATGTCGTCGCCAATCTGCCCTATAATGTCGGCACCGCGCTGCTGGTGCGCTGGCTGACCGCGCCGACATGGGTGCCGTGGTGGAAATCGCTCACGCTGATGTTCCAGAAAGAGGTGGCGGAACGCGTCGTCGCCAAGCCCGATACCGGCGCTTACGGGCGGCTGGCCGTCCTCAGCCAATGGCGTTGCGATGCGCGGCTGGCGATGACCGTCCACCGCTCCGCCTTCACCCCGCCGCCCAAGGTGATGTCCGCCGTCGTCCATCTGACGCCGCGCGAGGCGCCCGCCGGGGTTTCGGTCCGCACGCTGGAGGCGTTGACCGCCGCGGCGTTCGGCCAGCGCCGCAAGATGCTGCGCCAGAGCGTCAAAGGGCTGCCCGGTGCACTCGACGCGCTCGAAGCCGTCAGCATCGAAGCGACGCGGCGTGCCGAGACGCTGAGCGTGGACGAATTCGTCGCCGTTGCGCGGGCGATGCAGCGCTGAGGCTTCGGCGGCTGCCCAAGGTCATCGGATTCACGCGAAGCCGCGAAAGCGCGAAGAGAAGAAGCGGTGAAAAAGGCATGCCGCTTGAGAAAGATCCTCCGCGTCTCCGCGCCTCCGCGTGAACCATCCTCGTCTGGGCAGCGCTTCCGGACTGACAGGTTCACGCGGAGGCGCGGAGACGCGGAGGAGAGAGAGGTTGCTTAGCCGGAAGCCTGCTTCTCTTCGTGCGTCGGTAGACAGAAAAGTGAGATTGACCTGCGGTCGACTACGTCTCCGGTTTTCGCCGGAATGACGGTGAGGACGGGGTAGCAAGTAGAGCCGAGGATCAGACCCTCAGTTCGATTCCTTCTGCGTCACGACCGGCTTTGGCGTTACCGATTTGACGGTCAGCATCGTCGGCGACGGCCCCTTTTCGATCGCGGCGGCGAGCTGGTTCTGTTCGGCGCAGCGCGCGACGCAGAGTTTCTCGATCCGTGCCAGATTCTCGCGCGCCTTTTCGACGGCGCCCTTGGCGACCATCGCTTCGCCCTGGCCGGCCAGCGCGTTCAGGTCATTGGGGTCGATCTTGAGCGCCTCGCGGTAGAAGCGGATCGCCTTGCCGTTCAGATCCTGTTTCTTGGCGACCTGTGCCAGCGCGACATAGGCCTGGCGATTGCGCGGATCGGCGACGAGCGCGCTTTCCAATATGTCGTTCGCGCCCTGGAAATTGCCCGCGGCGGCCATGGCCTTGCCTTCCTCGAGCAGCGCAAGCGACTGCGGCGAGATTTCGGCGTCGGGGCGCTGCCCGCTCACCGCACTCGAAACACAGGCGAATGCGAGGGCAAGGGCGCACGTGGCGGGCGTGTAACGCATGATCGTCTCCAACATGGGCGATCGGGTCATGGCTGCAACGCCCGCGTCAGTCTCGCGACGAAAAATCCGTCGGTGCGATCCCTTGCAGGGGTAAGCATGACCCCATCGCCCCTCATCCGCCCAACATGGGGTATCGGGGTTTCCGCCGTCAAGGAGGAATGGCGCGAAAGCGCGGCTGCGACCTGATCGCATCCTTCGGCATCAATCAACGAACACACTGCATAGACCAGAGATCCGCCCGGCCGGAGCAGCGGCACCGCAAAATCGATGATCCGTGCCTGGAGCGCCGTGAGCGCCTCCAGCCGCTGCGGGGTGAGCCGCCAGCGCGCCTCCGGATTGCGCCGCCAGGTACCACTGCCCGAACAGGGCGCATCGACCAGCACGATATCGGCCTGCCCGGCCAGATCGGCCAGGGCGGCAGCTTCGCGGCCGCCATCGAGCAACCGGGGTTCGATCCCCGCCGCGCCGGCGCGCTCGGCGCGCGGCGGCAAGCGGTCCAGCCGTGCCTTCACCGTATCGCAGGCGATCAGGCGGCCGCGCCCCGCCATATCGGCGGCCAGCGCCAGCGTCTTGCCGCCCGCGCCCGCACAGAGATCGACGACAGTCATATCCGGTCCCGCCCGGCAGGCTTGGGTGATAAGCTGGCTGCCCTCGTCCTGTATCTCGACCGCGCCCGACGTCCAGAGCGGGTGTGTCTCGATCGCGAACCCCTCGGGCAGGCGCAGGCCATCGGGGGCATGCGCGGTCGGGACGGCTTCGGGCAAATCGGCCAGCACCGCCGCACGCGTCGATTTCAGCCGGTTGACCCGCAGGTCGAGCGGCGCACGTTGGAGCAGCGCAATCAGTTCCTCGGGCTCGGAAACGGCGAGCCGCTGCGTGAGCCAGGCCGGCACCGGGGTTGCCGGCGTGGCGCGCTCACCATCCCCGATCGGCGCCGGTGCATGGGGAAACCCATCGAACAATGCCGGGTCCGCGACCTCCAGCATCGCGACACGGCCGGTTTCGGGCCGCTCGCCCGAGCGACGGATGGCCGCGTAGACGAGATCGCGGACGGCCCGGCGATCCTTCGAGCCGGCATAGCGCCGGGTCTTGAAATAGCGCGCGATCAGCGTGTCGGCCGCCGCACCACCCTCACGCGCCGCGACGATGATCTCGTCGAGCAGGTCGATCGCTGCCTGGACTCGCGCCTGCGGTGTCATTTCTCGGCCCCGCTCATTCCACGCGCTAATATCTCAACGCAAACCGTTCTAACGCGTCGGATAATTGGGTGCTTCGCGTGTGATGCTCACATCATGGACATGGCTTTCGCGCAGCCCCGCATTGGTGATGCGGACGAAGCGCGCACGGCTCTGCAGATCCTCGATCGTCTTCGAGCCGGTATAGCCCATCGCGGCCTTCACGCCGCCGACGAGCTGGTGGATCACGTCCTTGGCCGGGCCCTTGAACGGCACCTGTCCCTCGATCCCCTCGGGAACCAGCTTGAGCTGATCCTTGATATCCTGCTGGAAATACCGATCGGCCGATCCGCGCGCCATCGCGCCGACCGAGCCCATGCCGCGATAGGATTTATAGACGCGGCCCTGATAGAGGAAGGTTTCACCCGGCGCTTCTTCCGTGCCCGCGAGCAAGGATCCGACCATCACGCTCGACGCGCCGCCGGCCAAGGCCTTGGCGATATCGCCCGAGGTACGCAGGCCGCCATCGGCGATCACCGGGACGCCCGATTTCGCGGCCTCCTCGGCCGATTCCATCACCGCGGTGAGCTGCGGCACGCCGACGCCGGCGACGACGCGGGTGGTGCAGATCGAGCCCGGGCCGATGCCGACCTTGATGCCGTCGGCGCCCGCGCCGATCAGCGCGCGCGTCGCTTCCGCCGTCGCGACATTGCCCGCGACGATCTGGACCGAATTGGACAGGCGCTTGATTCGCTCGACCGCGGCCGAGACCATCTTCGAATGGCCGTGCGCGGTATCGACCACGATCAGGTCGCATTCGGCATCGATCAGCGCCTCGGTGCGCTCGAAACCCTTGTCGCCGACGGTGGTCGCCGCCGCCACGCGCAGGCGGCCCGAGCCGTCCTTGGTGGCGTTGGGATAATTCACCGCCTTTTCGATATCCTTGACCGTGATCAGCCCGACGCAATGATAGGAATCGTCGACCACCAGCAGCTTCTCGATCCGCCGCTGATGGAGCAGCCGGCGCGCCTCTTCCTGGTTCACGCCGAGCTTCACGGTCGCCAGATTCTCGTGAGTCATCAGCTCGGAAACCGGCTGATTCGGATTTTCGGCGAAACGGACGTCGCGATTGGTCAGGATGCCGACCAGCCGGCCGCTCGCCTCCACCACGGGAATGCCGGAAATCCGGTGCCGCGCCATCAGCGCCTGCGCCTCGGCAAGCGGCCGATCGGGCGCGATCGTGATCGGATTGACCACCATGCCCGATTCGAAGCGCTTCACGGCGCGCACCGCATCCGCCTGTTCCTCGACGCTCAGATTCCGGTGGAGCACGCCGATGCCGCCCAATTGCGCCATGACGATCGCCATGTCAGCCTCGGTCACCGTATCCATCGCCGAGGACAGGATCGGGATGTTGAGCCCGATATCGCGCGTGATCCGGGTCCGGGTGTCCGCCTGGCTGGGCAGGACCTCGGATTCGCCGGGGCGCAGCAGAACGTCGTCGAAGGTGAGGCCGAGGGCGATATCCATGGTCAGCGGCAGGCTCCGTTGCTGGCGCCGCCCGGAATACACCTCACCAGCCCGCGCGAAACGCGGCAGCGGCTGGCGATGAAGGAATCGAGCGGGGCTCTCATGGAGAGCCAGTGGCAGCTAATCGGTCCGGCGTAAACCCTAATACCAGGGTGCAGGGATGCTAACGCATCCGCACCCTAGAACGCTCAGGCGCCGCGCGGGGCGATACCAGGGTTCGATGAGCAACCCTCATCGAACCCTGGTATCGGCCTGCCCAATCAGCCGCCTCGCCGCATCGACATGCATCGATTCGATCATCCGATCGCGGAATCGGACGGCGCCGCCGTCGAATGCGGCGATCAATGCGCGGGCATCCTCCAGCTCGGCCGCATCAGGGCCGAACACGCGATTGGCGATCTCGATCTGCGCCGGATGGATCACGGTCTTGCCGTCGAAGCCGAACGCCCTGCCCTGGCGGCATTCGTCCTCAAGCCCGGCGGGATCGTCGAGCCGGTTCCAGACGCCGTCAAGCGCGATGATGCCGGCGCCGCGCGCCGCAAGCACGATCGTCTGCAGCGCGAGCACGAGTCCTTCGCGCCCCGCGCCCGACGGGATGCGCAGTTCCGCCTTGAGATCGTTGGTTCCCGCGATCAGGCCTGCGACGCCGGGCTGGCGCGCGATCGTCGCGGCGGCCTGCACACCGTCCGGGGTTTCGATCATCGCCAGCAGCGGTTTGCCCGACGCGGCCAGCGCCTTCGGCGATTCGACCTTGGGCAACACCATGTAATCGGCGCGCGAATGCGCCACCGCATCGAGGTCGGCGGCGTGCCATTCGCTGCCGATCGCGTTGATCCGGATCGCCACCGGACAGCCGAAACCAGTCTCGACCGCAGCGACCGCGGCGGCGCGCGCCTCGGTCTTGCGATCGGGCGGCACCGCATCCTCGAGGTCGAGCATGATCATGTCCGCGTAGAGCCCACGCGCCTTTTCGATCGCGCGGGCGTTGGAGGCGGGCAGATAGAGTGCGGTGCGCGGGGAGAAGGCCGGGTTGCTCATGGTCCCGCTCTTCGCCCGATTATGCTTGGCGGGCAAGGGCTGGCGGGGCAGTATCGTTGCACAGGCGGTCGGAGGGGTTTGCCATGGAATATTTCCTGCTTTTTCTCGTGATCATGGTGGTCGCGTTCGTCGTCGCCGGCGTCACCGTGGTCCGACAGGGCTATCAATATACGATCGAGCGTTTCGGCCGCTTCACCCATGTCGCGCATCCGGGCTTCAACCTGATCGTGCCCTTCGTCGATCGCGTCGGCCGCAAGGTCAACATGATGGAGCAGGTGCTCGATATCCCCGGCCAGGAGATCATCACCAAGGACAATGCGATGGTCGCCGTCGACGGCGTCGTGTTCTTCCAGGTGCTCGAACCCGCCAAGGCCGCCTATGAGGTCTCCGAACTCTATATCGCCATCATGCAGCTCACCACGACCAACCTGCGTACGGTGATGGGATCGATGGACCTAGACGAATTGCTGTCCCGCCGCGACGAGATCAATGCGCGGCTGCTCAACGTGGTCGACCATGCGACCGGCCCCTGGGGCGTCAAGATCACGCGCGTCGAAGTGAAGGATATCCGCCCGCCACAGGATATCTCGAACGCGATGGCGCGGCAGATGAAGGCCGAGCGCGAGAAACGCGCCTCGATCCTCGAGTCCGAGGGCATGCGCGCTTCCGAGATCCTGCGCGCCGAAGGCGAGAAGCAGGCCCAGATCCTGCAGGCCGAGGGCCGTCGCGAGGCGGCTTTCCGCGACGCCGAAGCGCGCGAACGCGAAGCAGAGGCCGAAGCCAAGGCGACGCAGATGGTGTCCGACGCGATCGCGAGCGGCAATTCGAAGGCCCTCAACTATTTCATCGCGCAGAAATATGTCGAGGCGGTGAGCCAGTTCGCGACCTCGCCCAATGCCAAGACCATCCTCTTCCCGGTGGAGGCGACCGCGCTCATCGGCACGCTAGGCGGAATCGGCGAGCTGGCGAAGGATGCCATATTGGGCAGCGGATCGACGCCCTCAAACCCGGGCTCGCCCCCGCCGCCGCCCCGCCCCAAACGTCCGGGGCCGTTCGAGCAGCAAGGCTGAGGAGACGGCGCGATGATGGATATCTTTCCGCTGGAACCGCAATGGGTCTGGCTGATCCTGGCGGCGGTGCTCGGCACCGCCGAGATCATCATGCCCGGTTTCTTCCTGCTCTGGATCGGCGGGGCAGCCCTGGTCACCGGCGTCGCCACCCTGTTGTTCGATCTGAACGAACCCGCGCAATTCGCGGCGTTCGCGGTGCTCGCGATCGTCGCGGTGTTTGCGGGGCGCCGCTGGTTCGCGCTCAATCCGATCGAAACCACCGATCCCCTGCTCAACGACCGCGCCGCGCGGCTGGTGGGCGAGATCGTCACGGTGGTCGAGCCGTTCGAATCGGGAATCGGCCGCGTGAAAGTGGGCGACGGCGTCTGGAACGCCAAGGGCGGGGATTTCGCGCTCGGGGCGCGGCTGCGCGTGACCGGGGTGGATCGCGGTGCGCTGCTGGTCGAACCCATCGCCTGAGATCCCGCCAAAGGCCGAACCCTGCCAGGATATTGCAAATATGATGACGGAGTCGCGTGACATGACGACCGACCTTTCCCGCCGCGACCTACTGATCGGCACGACCGCCGCCGGCGCGCTTGCCCTGCTGCCCGGCGCCGCATCGGCCCAGTCCGGCGATGCCGCGGCCAATGCGCTGCTCGATTCGATCGCGGAGAACCTGCTGCGGCTCAATCCGGAGTCGGCGACGTCGCTCGGGGTCGACAAGGGCGCGCGCGCGGCGCTGCACGCGCAGCTTGCCGACCGGTCGCAGGCCGGCCAGCGCCGGATCGCCGACCAGGCCCGCGCCGATCTGGCCCGGCTCGGCACGATCGACGCGGCAGCACTCTCCCACATCACGCGCACCAGCCTGAACGTCGTCCGCAGCGCCCTGACCCTTGCGCTCGACGGCTTCGCCCAGCCCTATGGCGATGTCGCGGTCGGCGGCTGGCGCAACACACCCTATGTCGTCATCCAGAATGTCGGCGCCTATCTCGACACGCCCCGCTTCCTCGACAGCGAGCATCAGATCGCGAATGCCGAGGATGCCGAGGCCTATCTCGCGCGGCTGGAAAGCTATCCCACCCAGCTCGACGGCGAACTGGGCCGGCTCAAGGCCGCGGGCGGACAGGGGCTGATCGCGCCATCCTTCCTGATCGACAAGGCGCTCGGCCAGCTTGGGCTGGCGGCCAAGGGCGCGCGCGAGGGCGGCGGCCTGGTCACCTCGATCGAGCGGCGCACCCAGGCGATACCGGGCGACTGGGCGGCGCGCGCGCGGCGCATCGCGACGGAAAAAGTCGCCCCCGCGCTCGACCGGCAGATCGCCGAGCTGACCGCGCAACGGACGCGTGCAACCCCCGATGCGGGCATGTGGGCGCGGCCGCACGGCGACGCATTCTATGCCTGGTCGCTGCGCGCCGCGACGACGACGCGGATGACGCCGGACGAAGTCCACAAGATGGGCCTGGACGAGCTCAGGACATTGCAGGGCGAGATGGACGTCATCCTGCGCGGCCTGGGATACAGCAAGGGCAGCGTCGGCGAACGGATGACGGCGCTCGGCAAGGATCCCCGTTTCCTGTTTCCCGAAGGCGACCCCGGCCGTGCCGAGATCATGGCCTTCATCCAGCAACGCCTGGCCACCATCCGCGCCAAGATGCCCCAGGCGTTCAACACGCTGGTCCGCGGCAATGTCGAGGTCCGGCGCCTGCCCCCCGAGGAAGAGCCCGGCGCGCCCGGCGCCTATGGCGGCCCCGGATCGATCGACGGGACGGTGCCCGGCAAATTCTGGATCAACCTGCACACGACCGGGCTGCACAATCGCTACAGCCTGCCGACGCTGACCCATCACGAGGCGATTCCCGGACATGTCTGGCAGGGCGAATATGCCTATAAACTGCCGCTGATCCGCTCGATCCTCGCCTTCAACGCCTATTCGGAAGGCTGGGCGCTTTATGCCGAGCAGATGGCGGGCGAACTCGGCGTCTATGCCGGTGATCCGGTGGGCAGGCTCGGCTATCTCCAGTCGATCGCGTTCCGCGCCTGCCGGCTGGTCGTCGATACCGGGCTTCACGCCAAACGCTGGACGCGCGATCAGGCGATCAAATGGTTCTCGGAGACCAACGGCTCGTCGATCGACGAGGTTTCGAGCGAAGTCGATCGCTATTGTTCATGGCCGGGCCAGGCCTGCGGCTACAAGGTCGGCCATAGCGAGATCAACCGCCAGCGCCGCCGCGCCGAAACGGCGCTCGGCAAACGCTATGACTACAAGGCGTTCAACGACACGGTGGTGCTGGGCGGCAATGTGCCGCTCGACGTGCTGGCCGCCAATGTCGACGCCTATATCGCCGGAGCCAGATCATGATCCTGCGCCGCTGGAAAGGCCTGATCCGCACGGCGGAACGCGAAGAATATCGCATCTATATCGAGGGCACGGGCGGGACCGACTATACCTCGACCCCCGGCAATCTGGGGTTCCAGATGCTGTTCCGCGACCTGGGCGACAGCACCAGCGAAGTGACGACATTGAGCTGGTGGCGCTCGCTTGACGATATCAGGGGCTTTGCGGGCGAAGACATCGCCATCGCCCGCTATTATCCCGAGGATGATCGCTACCTGCTCGATCGCCCGCTGCATGTCGAGCATCACGAGGTGGTGGCGAGCAGCCTGCCCCTGTCCTGATCAGCTTTTCCCCTGATCAGCTTTTCCCGCCGAAAAAGCCCTTTGCCATGTCGGTCAGGTCGTCGATGGCGCTGCCGTCGCCATCCTTGTCGAAAAAGCCGGTGACCTGGCCCAGCAGGTCGCCATTGGGATCGAGCCCGATCTTCTCCAGCGCGCCGGTGCCGCCAAGGCCCGCCAGGACGCCCTGAAGCTTTTCCAGCGACAGCCCATGTTCGCCCGCCGCATCGGCGATCGCCTGGCTCTGGCCCGCGCCACCCTGCAGTCTGGCGCCGAGGGTTTCGGTGACCGATCGGATCTGATCGGGCGAGACGCCGAAGCGCGCACCGAGATCTTCGAGATTGCCGCCCAATCCGTCCAATATACCGCTCATCGATCACCTCCTTGTTCGGGTTGATCGAGGTTAGGATCGATTGCCCGGGGCGTCACCTGCAAAAGCTGCAGTCGATCCGGTTCGGAGGGCATTCGGGCGATGGCGGAGGCCCTGTTTGCTGCCCCTATCCCGCCGAGCCAAGGACACTTCATCGTCATGCTGAACTCGTTTCAGCATCCGTGCAGCAATCCGCACCGTCGCGGCCGTTTCGACATGGACCCTGAAACAAGTTCAGGGTGACGATGTGGGTTGTCCGCTTTCTAGCCGACAAAGGCGCGTTCGATCACATAGTGGCCGGGCGCCGCATTGGAGCCTTCGGAGAATCCGAGGCCATCGAAACGCGCGGCGAGATCGCGGATCATCGCCATCGATCCGCACATCATGATCCGGTCGGTCTGCGGATCCAGCAGGCGCGGGCCGGTGCAGCGGCCGCCGAACAGGCCGCCATCGTCGATCAGCGCATCGATCCGGCGCATGGTGTGAAAATCCTCCCGCGTTACCGTCGGCACATATTCGAGCTGGAGCAGCGCCTGATCCTGGACCAGCGGGTCGCCGGCGAGCTGGCTTTCCAGTTCCTGGCGGAAAGCGAGGTCGCTGACGTTGCGCACCGAATGGACCAGCACGATCTGACCGAAGCGATCGTAAAGATCCGGATCGCGGATGAGGCTGAGAAAAGGCGCCAGGCCGGTGCCCGTCGACAGCAGGAACAGGCGGTTGCCGGGAAGCAGCGCATCCGCGACCAATGTCCCCGTCGGCTTGCGCCCGAGAAAGATCCGGTCGCCGGGCTGGATCTGTTGCAGGCGCGAGGTCAGCGGCCCGTCGGGCACCTTGATCGACAGGAATTCGAGCTCGTCGGCATAGGCCGGGCTCGCGATCGAATAGGCGCGCAGCAACGGGCGCCCCTCCCCCGGCAGCCCGATCATCACGAACTCGCCCGAACGGAAACGGAAGCTGGGCGGGCGGGTGATGGTGAAGCTGAACAGATGGGCGTTCCAGTGACGCACCGAACGGACCTCTTCCACGGTCAGCGCGGTCGAGGGGGCCAGCATTTCCTTGTTACGGTCGCTCATCGTGCTTCACTCGTCGTGGGATGGGGGGCTTCGGGAATCAGTCCGGCGTCGGCCAGCCGCATGGCAAGCGCGGTCATGGCGGTGAGCAGCGGCGCGACGCTGTCCCCCTCGACGATCAGGCCGAGCGTTTCGACGACGCGATCGGGCGTATCGTCTCGCATCGCGCGGAACAGGCCGAGCATCACGGCTTCGTCCTCGCGCACGCGCCCGCAGGGCAATGGTGCGAACGCGATCGGTTGGTGCGCATGGCGGGCAAGCAAGGTCATCGCCATCGCGAAATGCGGCAGCCCCTCCATCATCCCCCATTTGACGAAGGCCGGCCCGAGCGCCGCCGCCGGGCAGCGCCCCTCGCCATAGCTCGCCAGCCACGAGCGCATCGACCAGATCAGGAAGCGGCCGCCGCGGTCGAGCGACGTCACGCGCTGGTCGACGAAATCATACATATCCACCTGCCGATTAATTGCGACTGACTATCAATAGCAGGAATTACTCAGGCGGATGCGGCGCGTCAACCACCCTTCTCATACGCGATCTCGAAGATGCTGACGCATCCTCGATCGGTTCGCTCATGCGCCGCGCGGGCTGATGCCAGGTCTCGATGAGTCAAACTCATCAAGAGCTGGCACTCTATGGCAGCGGCGCGATGTCGGGCGCGACGAAACGACGGCGCGCCGCGACGGAGAAGAGCAAGGCGTGCGAATAATGGCCGAGCGGCCAATCGCGCCGGCCGCGCGGCGAGAGCAGCAGCGCGTTGACCGACCGGACGAGCCCCTCACCCGCCGGACGTTCGGCGAGATGCGCGCGCACCGCGGCGAGAAAGGCCTGGGTGATCGTTTCGTGATACCCCTGATGATCGTCATTCACCCCGCCGACGCTTTCATTATAGCGCCGGATGATGCCGGGCAGATCGCGTTCCGGCACGATTTCCCGCCGATCGCGGACGATGTACAGGCAGGCGGCGAGATGCGCCTCGTGCGTCCATTCGGCGCGCGGCAGAGTGCACAGGATCAAGCCGTCGCCCACATGGGCGACGGCCGCATCATCTTCGAACAATCGGACGTCGTGGTCGGTCATTTCCGGGCTTCCTTTCGGAATGGCCCGGAAGCGACCGGGCCGGATCAGGCGGCGGTTTCGAGCGCCGATGGGGCGGCTTGCCTCACCCCTTCATCGACATGGCTTTCGAATTGCGCGAAATTGTCGATGAATTGCCGGACCAGCTTTTGCGCGGTGGCGTCGTAGGCGTCCTTGTCCGCCCAGGTCGACCGCGGATCGAGGATCGCGCTGTCGACGCCCGCCACCGCCACCGGAACCTCGAAACCGAAATTCGGATCGGTGCGGAATTCGGCATCGTTCAGGCTGCCGTCGAGCGCGGCGTTGAGCAGTGCGCGGGTCGCCTTGATCGGCATGCGGTTGCCGGTGCCATAGGATCCGCCGGTCCAGCCGGTATTGACCAGCCAGCAATCGACATTGCCCTTGGCGATCCGTTCCTTGAGCAGATTGCCGTAGACCGAAGGGTGACGCGGCATGAAGGGCGCGCCGAAACATGTGGAGAAAGTCGCGGTCGGCTCGACCACGCCGATCTCGGTGCCGGCGACGCGCGCGGTATAGCCCGAGAGGAAGTGGTACATCGCCTGGTCCGGCGTCAGCTTCGCGATCGGCGGCAGCACGCCATAGGCGTCGGCGGTCAGCATGACGATGTTGCGCGGCACCGGCCCCATATTCTGCTCGGACGCATTGGGGATGAATTCGATCGGATAGGAACCGCGGCTGTTCTCAGCCAGGCTGTCATCGTCCAGATCGATCTCTCGCGAGACAGGATCGATCACGACATTTTCGAGCACGGTGCCGAAGCGCTTGGTCGTCGCGAAGATCTCGGGCTCAGCCTCGGGCGAGAGGCGAATCATCTTGGCGTAGCAGCCGCCCTCGAAATTGAAGACCGCGGTGTCCGACCAGCCATGTTCGTCGTCGCCGATCAACGTGCGCGACGCGTCGGCCGAAAGCGTCGTCTTGCCCGTGCCCGACAGGCCGAAGAACACCGCCGTATCGCCCTTGGGGCCGATATTGGCCGAGCAATGCATCGGCATGATGCCGTCGACGGGCAGCTTGTAGTTGAGGATGCCGAACACCGATTTCTTCATTTCGCCGGCATAGGCGGTGCCGCCGATCAGGATCAGCTTCTCGGTGAAGTTGACCGCGATCACCGTTTCCGAGCGGCAGCCATGGCGCGCGGGGTCGGCGCGGAAGCTGGGCAGATCGATGATCGTGAATTCGGGAACGAAGCCACGCAGCACCTCAGCTTCCGGGCGCACGAGCAGCGTCCGGATGAACAGGCTGTGCCACGCGAATTCGGTGACGACGCGCACATTGACGCGATGTTCGGGCTGCGATCCGCCGAACAGATCCTGGACGAACAAGGTCTCCTTGTCGGCGACCGCCGCCAGAAAATCGGCCTTGAGCGCCGCGAACTGCTCGGGCGTCATGCCGCGATTGGTGTCGCCCCACCACACGCTCGCTTCGGTCTCGGCATCCCTGACAATGAACTTGTCCTTGGCCGAGCGGCCGGTATGTTTGCCCGTCTCGACGACCAGCGGGCCATCCTTGGCGAGGACACCCTCGCCGCGGCGGACCGCCAGTTCGACCAGCGGCGCGGTGCCCAGATTCCAGTGGAGTTGGGCGCCCGTCCTGATCCCCTGTGCGTCGAGCGTGAAATCGGGGGTGCGGTCGGTCAACGCGTGTCTCCTGATACAATAAAGCCGCGCCCTTTCGTCGGGTGCCGGCGTCCGATGCCCCGCGCATATCGGCTGCGGATGGCATGGTCAAACCTCCGTCCGGCCTGACAGCGCAGTCATGTGCGATTTGCGGGACGACGCGGCTTGCTCTACACCCCGACGAGCTGAATCCTGACGGATCAGGGGCCAGGGAGCTGTTCTCGAATGTCCGCCACGATCGCGCTCGTCGATGACGACCGGAATATCCTGACCTCGGTGTCGATCGCCCTCCAAGCCGAGGGTTTCATCACGCGACTCTATACCGATGGCGAGAATGCGCTGAAGGCGCTGACCGAGAATCCGCCCGACCTGTGCGTTTTCGACATCAAGATGCCGAAGATGGACGGGCTCGAGCTGCTGCGGCGGCTGCGCGAGAAGAGCAATGTGCCCGTCATCTTCCTCACGTCGAAGGACGACGAGCTCGACGAAGCGCTCGGCCTCGCCATGGGCGCCGACGATTATATCGCCAAACCCTTTTCCCAGCGCCTGCTGATCGCGCGAATCCGCGCGATCCTGCGCCGGACCGAGCTGGCGGCACAGCCCCAGGGCGGCGAGGAAGAGCCGGTGGAACTGCTCGTGCGCGGCCGGCTCGAAATGGATCCCGCGCGCCATCGCGTCGTCTGGGCCGGCGCCGAAGTCACGCTGACCGTCACCGAATTCATGATCCTCGAATCACTGGCGCGCCGCCCCGGCGTGGTGAAGTCGCGCGACCAGTTGATGGATGCGGCCTATCAGGAAGACATGTACGTCGACGACCGCACCATCGACAGCCATATCAAGCGCCTGCGCCGCAAATTCCGCCAGGTGGACGACGCCTTCGACGCCATCGATACGCTCTACGGCCGTGGCTACCGATTTACCGAAGAATAACGAGGGCGATCTTTCGCTCGCCTGGTCGGGTCGGCTGTCGCTGACCCGCAGGATCCTTGCGGTCAACATCTTTGCGCTGGCGCTGCTTGCCGGGGGGTTCTTCTACCTCGACAGCTATCGCGCGCGCCTGGTCGACAGCCGCCGCGAACAGGTGGCGCGCGAGATCGAGCTGATGGCGCGCGCGCTCGACATCGCCCGTCCGGCGGATCGCGACGGCCTGCTCCTCTCGCTCGCACGCGAGGGCAATGGCCGGCTGCGGCTCTATGCGACCGACGGTACGCTGGCCGTCGACAGCTGGGTGCTTGGCGGCCCCAATTACACGCTGCGCGATCCCGACGCGGAGCCATGGGAACGGCATGCGGCACGCTTCCTCGATCGCGCGATCGACGCCGTGGCGGGCGCGGATCGCCCCGCCCCCTATGTCGAGCCGACCCCCGATCACGGCCAGTCCTGGCGCGAGGTCACGGCCGCCAATGCCAGTCGCGGCGCAAGCACCGCGGTGCGGCTGGCGCCCGATCGAACGCTGATGATATCCGCGGCGATCCCGCTGCCCCATGCCGAGCGCGGCACGCTCTTCTATGTCGAGAATGCGCGCGACATCACGCGCATCGTCCGCGCCGAACGTTTTCGACTGGGCGTGGTGATCGCCGTCGTCGCCCTGCTCTCCGTCCTGCTCTCGCTGTTCCTCGCGCGCACGATCGTCCGGCCGCTCCGGCGGCTGGCCTGGGCGGCGGTGCGTGTCCGGCTGGGCCGCGCGCGCGATGTCGAAGTGCCTCGCCTGCCCGAGCGCCGCGACGAGATCGGCATGCTGGCGCGCGCGCTCGCCGATATGAGCCATGCGCTCAACATGCGGATCGACGCGATCGAGGCGTTCGCCGCCGATGTGACGCATGAGCTCAAAAACCCGCTCGCATCGCTGCGCTCGGCGGTCGAAGGCCTGCAGACGGTCAAGGATCCGGGGCTTCAGGCGCAGCTCCTCGCGATCGTCCAGGACGATGTCCTCCGGCTCGACCGGCTGATCACCGACGTCGCCGAGGCGTCGCGGCTCGACGCGCAATTGTCGCGCGCGCCGTTCGAGCCCGTCGATCTCGGCATATTGATCGAGACCATCTTGAAGAGCCGCGAGGCGCGCGGCACCGACGGCGCGGTTCCGATCGCCTTTGCCCGCCCGCGCAAGGGCAGCGCGGTGGCGCGCGGCGACGCATCGAAACTGGCGCGCGTCGTCGAGAATCTGCTCGACAATGCGGTCTCCTTCTCGCCACCCGGCGGGCTGGTGCGGATCGACGCCACGCATTCGGGCGAGCAGATCCTGATCTCGGTCGAGGATGAGGGGCCCGGCGTGCCCGAGAGCGCGCGCGAAACGATCTTTCGCCGTTTCCACAGCGATCGGCCGGAGAATGACGGGTTCGGCCGCCATTCCGGCCTGGGACTCTCGATAGCCAACACGATCGTGGACGGGCATAATGGCACCATCGTCGTGCAGGATCGCTCCGATTCCGGCCCCGGCGCCCGCTTCGTCGTGACCCTGCCCGCCGTGGAGACACCGGCTTGACCCCGCTTTCGACCGAATTGCTGCATGCCTCGACCGTCGCGATTGGCGGCCGCGCCGTGCTGATCGAGGGCGTGTCCGGATCGGGCAAGTCGGATCTCGCGCTGCGGCTGATCGATCGCGGGGCGGAACTGGTGAGCGACGATTATACGCTGGTGCAGCGCCTTCCCCAGGGGCTCACCGCCGCCGCGGCGCCCAATATCGCCGGCAAGATCGAGGTCCGCGGGATCGGCATCGTCGAACTGCCCTATCGCGAGAATGTGCCGGTCGCGCTGCTCGTCACGCTGAGCGCGCCGCCCGAGCGGTTGCCCGAGCCCGGGCGCAGCCGATCGATCATGGGAATCGAGGTGCCCTGCATCATCCTTGCGGGACTCGAGGCATCGGCGCCGCTCAAGGTCGAGTTCGCGCTCGGCCAGCTCGGCGCCGGGCGATGACCGAAGCGCCGCGCCCCAAACGGATCCTGCTCGTCACCGGCATGTCCGGTGCGGGCAAGTCGACGGTGATGAACTGCCTGGAGGACATGGGCTGGGAAGCGGTCGAGAATCTGCCGCTCGGCCTGCTCGACCGGCTGCTCGCAGCGCCCCAGGCCCTGGATGCCCAGGGCGACGATCGTCCGCTCGCGCTCGGCATCGACAGCCGCACGCGCGGCTTCGACCCCGACCGGATCATCATGCGCATCAAGCAGTTGCGCGAGCTTCATGGCCATGACGTCGAGACATTGTTCCTCGATTGCACCGGCGCCGAACTCGAGCGCCGCTTTTCCGAGACACGGCGGCGCCACCCGATGGCGCAGGATCGTCCTGTCTCGGACGGAATCGCGCGCGAGCGCGAGCTGATGGGGCCGCTGCGCCACTGGGCCGAGCATGTCATCGACACGACCGAGACCCAGTCCAACGAACTGCAGCAACAGATTCGCGCGCGATTCGGCGGCGCACGCCCGGAGGAACCGACGATCACCGTCATGTCCTTCGGCTATTCGCGCGGCGTTCCGCGTAGCGCCGATCTGGTGTTCGACATGCGATTCCTGCGCAATCCGCACTGGAACCTGACGCTGCGCCCCAAGACCGGGCTCGACGAGGCGGTGGGCGCCTATGTCGCCAAGGATCCCGCTTATGATCAGGCGTTGCGGCAGATCGAATCGCTGCTGCTGCTCCTCCTCCCGCGCTATGCGCAGGAGGGAAAATCCTATCTTACCATCGCGTTCGGCTGCACCGGCGGGCGCCATCGCTCGGTCCATGTCACCGAACGCGTGGCCGCAAGGTTGCGCTATGCGGGTTTTTCCCTCACGGTCGCCCACCGCGATCTAGCCTCCAAGCCGCTGGACGCGATGGAGGGAGCGCCGAAAGCTGGCTCATGAGTTTCAAAAGCAGGTCTGGATAGATGATCGGATTGGTGTTGGTTACCCATGGCCTTCTGGCGAAGGAGTTCGTGGTCGCCATGGAGCATGTCGTTGGCCCGCAGGAGGCTATTCAGCCGATCTGCATCGGCCCGGACGATGACATGGACGTGCGCCGCAAGGATATCGCGCGCGCGATCGCCGAAGTCGATCGCGGCGATGGCGTCATCCTGCTGACCGATCTGTTCGGCGGCACGCCGTCGAATCTGGCGATCTCGCTGATGAAGACCGGCCATACCGAAGTGATCGCGGGCGTGAACCTGCCGATGCTGATTCGGCTTGAAGGGGCAAGACGAACGATGAAGGTGAAGGATGCCGTGGCCGCCGCGCGCGAAGCGGGGCGCAAATATATCAGTGTCGCCTCCGAAGTGCTGGGCGAATCGGTTTGACCCCGATCGCGCGCACCGTCCTGATCACGAACAGGCGCGGGCTGCATGCGCGCGCCAGCGCCAAGTTCGTCACGCTCGCCAGCCAGCAGAGCGCGGCCGTCGAAGTCGAGAAGGACGGATCGGCGGTCACCGGCACGTCGATCATGGGCCTGATGATGCTGGGCGCGGCGATGGGCGACAGCGTCACCATCCGCGCCAAGGGCGACGGCGCCGAAAAGGCGGTGCAATTGCTGGCGGAACTCGTCGAAGCGAAATTCGGCGAAGAATGAGCCTTTGATCGATGCCGCGCGAGATTACCGGATTCTCGAACGAGACCGTCAAGCGCGTCCGTTCGCTGCGCGACAAGAAGCATCGCCGGCAGGAAGGGCTGTTCCTGGCCGAGGGCCTGCGCATCCTGGCTGAAGCCGAAGAGGCCGGATTTCTGCCCGAAATGCTGTTCTACGCGCGCGATTCGGCCGATCACCCGATCGTGCGCCGGCTGATCGCGACCATCGAGGCAGCGGGCGGCGACGTGATCGAGACGATCCCGGACATTCTCCACAAGCTGTCGGGCAAGGAGAATCCGCAGGCCGTGATCGGCGTCTATCGCGAACGCCCGACCCCGCTTGATGCCATCGACCGGACCAGCGCGAATATCTGGCTGGTGGCGCAGGCGCTGCGCGATCCCGGCAATCTCGGCACGATGCTGCGCACCGGCGACGCGGTCGGCGCCGGCGGACTGATCCTGATCGACGATTGTGTCGATCCCTTCTCGGTCGAGGCGGTGCGCGCGAGCATGGGCGCATTGTTCACGCAGCAAATCGCCACGGCGCGCTGGGCGGATTTCATCGCCTGGCTGCGGACCGGGCCGGGATTGCTCGTCGGCACCAGCCTCAATGCCAGCCATGATTATCAGGCGCCGCGCTACGAACGGCCGACCTTCATCCTCACCGGCAACGAAGCGCGCGGCCTGCCCGCCGACTATGAGGCCGAATGCGATCTGCTGGTGAAAATGCCGATGCTCGGCAAGGCCGACAGCCTCAACGCCGCGGTCGCGACGGCGGTGATGGCCTATGAAGTGCTGAACCAGCATCGCAAGGGGTGATTATCCCGACAGCGGGAGGGAACTTCGATCGAAGCTCGTTGTTCAACCGATATGAAACGCCTGCTTCCGCTGACTCTTGCCCTGCTTGCGGGCTGCACCGTCATTCCCAAGGGTGATGCGCCAACCGAGCTATCACAGCCCGCGGCGACATACAGGGCGCTCGGCACCGAACCGGGCTGGACACTGAAGGTCACGCCCGGGCGCCTTTATTATGAGGGCGACTATGGCGCGACGAAGATCGACACGCCCCGACCGGAACCGCGCACCACGTTCAACGGCCATCGCTACGAAACCGCACGACTGACGGTGGACGTGACGCACAGCCAGTGCAGCGACGGCATGAGCGACCGGCTCTATGAGGACAGCGTGACCGTGACGGCGGACGGAAAGACGGTGAAGGGCTGTGGCGGCGCGATCCTGTCGCCGCAGACGCTGGAGGGAACCAACTGGACGATCCTGCGGGTGGGCGAGATGGACGCGCTTGCCGACCGGCCGGCCAACATCGCCTTTGCCGACGGCCGCATATCCGGCACCACCGGCTGCAACCGCTTCTCCGGCCCCTATGACGTCAACACCACCGCGCTGACGCTCGGCGCCATCGCCGCGACCAGAATGGCCTGCCCGGGCACCGCGATGGAACAGGAGACCAAGCTGCTCGCGATCCTCAAGGGCACGCTGGGCATGACGTTCCGCAACGGCGAGACGCTGATCCTGACCGGCACGAACGGGCGGACGGTGGTGCTTCAGCGCAAAAACTGACCTGTCGCTCCAGCGAAAGCCGGAGCCTGTGCATGCCTACTCCGCCGCCTCCGGCCGCTCGTCATCCTCCGGCATCGGCAGCAGGTCCATCGGTGCGCGCGCCAGCGTATCGACGCTCTCGATCGCCTCGATCTCGCGCGACCCGGTCTCGACGTTCAATTCCTTGAACTTGCGCCCGGTCACCAGCACGCGCCCTTCGAAGCTCGCGACGAACTTGTTGTAATTGTCGACCGCGCTGTTGAGGCCGCCGCCGACGCGCTTGAGATGTCCGGCCGCGACCGAAAGCCGCTCGAACATCTCCTTGCCGAGCGTCGCGATCTGCTGCGCTTCCTCGGCCAGCTTCTCCTGGCGCCAGACGCTGGCGACGGTGCGCGCGATCGCGACGAGATTGGTCGGCGTCGCGAGCAGGACGCGCCGGTCGAACGCCCAGTCCCACAGCCCGTCGTCCTGCTCCAGCGCGGCGGACAGGAAATGCTCGCCGGGGATGTACATCACGACATAATCGGCAGCCTTGCCGAAACGCTCCCAATAGCTTTTCTCGCCGAGTTGCCGGGCGTGATTGCGGATCGACGCAGCGTGGAGCTTGAGGTGATGGACGCGCGCCGCCTCATCGACCTCGTCGCTCGCATCGAGATAGGCATTGAGCGAGCATTTCGCATCGATCACGAGTTCGCGCCCACCCGGCAGGCTGACGACGACATCGGGCCGGAGCCGGCCATCATCGGTATCGACCGAAACCTCCGACCGGAAATCGGCATGCGGCGACAGTCCCGCCTGTTCGAGCACGTTGCGCAGCGACTGTTCGCCCCAGCGCCCGCGCGCCTTGGGGCTCGAACGCAGCGCATTGACCAGCCGCGCAGCCTCGTCCTTCACCTGCCCCTGGCCGAGACGGACCTGTTCGACCGCCTCGCGCAACTCGCGATAACTGCCCACCCGCTCCTTCTCGACCTGCGCCAGACCGTCCTCATATCGCTTGAGCGTGGTCTGGACGGGTTGGAGAAGCTGCTTGAGCCGCTCTTCGCTTTTCTCGCCGGCCTGGTTGAAGCGCTGGTCGGCACGCTCGAGAAAGACGCGCTGCGCTTCCTGAAGCAGACGGGCGCCAACCTCGCTGAACTGCGCCGACAGCGCTTCCTTCGCCTCGATCAGCGCCTTGATCTGGTCCTGCAGCGCACCTTCCCGGGCATCGCGCTCGGCGCGGAGCCCGGCCGCCTCACCCTGCGCGACGGCGAGCGATTCGCGCAGCTGAGGCACGTCACGCGCGCGTTCCTCCATCGCCGCGAGATCGGCGACCGCACGGCGGAAATCCTCGAGATACCGGTCGCGCTCCGCACGCGCGGCAGCGCCGCCGCGGCTGCCCAGCCACCAGCCGACCAGGATCGCCCCGACGATCGCAATCAGCGCCACGGCTTCGCTCATGAGTGCCTCAAAAAGAACATTCAGAGAACTTTGCCCGCTCGCTCGCGCTTTTGCAATGCCCGTCGGCGCGCCCCGGTCGATGATCGCCACGACCATGCGGTGGAAACAAGATGCGGCTGGGCCGTTGAAAGCGCATGAAACCGATCGTCTTCGCCCTGATCCTGCCGACGCTCGCCGCGTGCGGGCAGGATGGCCCGCAACGGACCCCGTCAAATGGTGCGGTCACCGTGCAGATCACCGAGCCGTCGACGCCAGCGCCGCCGATCGACGCGCGGAGGCAGACGCAAGCACCACAGCCGGAAGCGGCACCGGAGGCGCGGCCGCACTTCGCGGGCCTATGGGCAGTGGATGCGGCCAGCTGCAAATCTCCGCCCTGGAACTTCACGGTGCGCGACCTGACGACCAAGGGTGAGGTCTATTGCAGCTTCAAGCGCGTGGAGCCCGTAGCAGGAGGCTATGACATCGCGACACTCTGTTCAGCCGCGGGCGATGAAGTGTCGGAAACGATGCGATTACGCCTCAAGGACGCGGGCAACCGCATGACGGTTTCGAGCGACCAGACCTATAAACCGATCGATCTGATGCGCTGCGACAGCTAGCGTCCGATCCGTACGGATCGAAAGTCCTCGCACCGTCATTCCCGCGAAAGCGGGAATCCCGCTTCTTCTTTCTGATGCTTCACGGAAAAGCTGGATCCCCGCGTTCGCGGGGATGACACGGGATAATTGATCCAGCTGCGACCTCAGGCGGCCCGCCGCTCCTTGCGCGCCTTGGCGAGCTTCTTGAGGATCATGTCCTTCTTGAGCCGCGAAAGATGGTCGATGAAGAGTACGCCTTCGAGGTGGTCCATCTCATGCTGGAGGCAAGTCGCAAGCAGGCCCTCCAGCCGTTCCTCATGCGGCTTGCCGTCATAGTCCAGCCAGCGTGCCGTCACCGTCGCCGGGCGTTCGACATCGGCATATTGATCGGGAACCGACAGGCAGCCCTCGGTATAGACCGACAGATCCTCGCTGGGGTCGACCAGTTCGGGATTGATGAAAACCATCGGCCGGCGCACGGGCGGCCCATCCTCTTCCTCGGGTTCCTGCAGGTCGATGACCAGCACGCGCTTGGGCACGCCGACCTGGATCGCGGCCAGGCCGATACCCGGCGCGTCGTACATCGTCTCGAACATGTCGTCGATCAGCGCGCGCAGTTCATCGTCGACGGTCTCGACCGGCTTGGAGATGATGCGCAGCCGTGGATCGGGCGTCTCTAGGATGGGAAGAATAGCCATTTTGCTGATGTAGAACGCGATCCCGGCATTTTCAATTGCCGTCTCGCAGGGCGCGGCCCGCGTCAAATCGACATCAATTCGAATATAATTTCTTTATTATCAGTTCGATAAGACAAGATACTACCATGATATGGAAGAAATGGTCAGCTGACCGGCCGCCGGGCCCGCAAGGCCTGGGCCAGCGTCCCCTCGTCGAGATAGTCGAGTTCGCCGCCCACCGGCAGGCCGTGCGCCAACTGGGTAAGGCGCACGGGAAAGCGTTCGAGCCGCTCGGCGATATAATGGGCCGTGGTCTGCCCCTCCAGCGTGGCATTCATCGCCAGCACCACTTCGTCTATACCGCCAGCCTCGACCCGGCGGAGCAATTTGTCGATCGACAGATCCTCCGGACGGATTCCCTCGAGCGCGGAAAGACGCCCGCCAAGCACATGAAATTTACCGGGAAATAGCCTAGAACGGTCGAGCGCCCAGAGATCGGACACTTCCTCGACCACGCACAGCGCCCGCGCATCGCGTCGCGGATCGACACACACGCTGCATGGATTGCCGGTATCGACATTGCCGCAGATTTCGCAGGTCGACAGCCGTTCGCTGACCGCCTCCAATGCACGCAGCAGCGGCAGCATCGCACCTTCGCGTTTCTTCATCAGATGCAGGACCGCGCGCCGCGCCGAACGCGGCCCGAGTCCGGGAAGCCGTGCCAGGGCCTGCGCGAGCGCTTCGATTTCCTGCGATGCCATATGCTTCACATAAGGGCTTGCGCTGCCACCTGCCAAGCGGTTGAGAGGACGGCATGCGTATCGCTTTCATGGGAACCCCCGACTTCGCCGTGCCGACGCTCGATGCGCTGGCCGCCGCCGGGCATCAGATCGTCGCGGTCTACAGCCAGCCACCCCGCCCCGCCGGCCGCGGCAAGGCATTGCAACCTTCCCCCGTACACCGTCGCGCCGAAGCGTTGGGCATTGCCGTCATGACGCCATTGTCACTCAAACTGCCGGAAGAGCAGGAGAAATTCGCAGCGCTGGATCTCGATGCGGCGGTTGTCGCAGCCTATGGGCTGATCCTGCCCGGCGCCATATTGCGCGCGCCGCGCCACGGCTGCCTCAACGTCCACGGATCGCTGCTGCCGCGCTGGCGCGGTGCGGCGCCCGTCCAGCGGGCGATCCTGGCCGGAGACGAACGCACCGGCGTGACGATCATGGACATGGAAGCGGGACTCGACACCGGCCCCATGCGCGCCACCGTCGAGATCGATATGGATGGCAAGACGGCAGGGATGCTGACCGATGAGCTGGCCGCCAAGGGCGCCGCGCTGATGGTCCGCGTGCTGGCCGACGCGGCCGCATATCCCCCCGTCCCCCAGCCCGAAGATGGCGTGACCTATGCGCGCAAGATCGAAAAGGCCGAAGCACGGCTCGACTTTGCCGATGCCGTCATCGCCGAGCGGCAGGTCCGCGCTTTCAATCCGGCGCCGGGAGCCTTTTTCGAACTGATGGGCGAACGCGTCCGGATCCTCGCCGCCCATGTCGAGCCGGGATCGGGCCCGGCCGGCACGGTGATCGACGACGCGCTCGGCATTGCCTGCGGCTCGGGCGTGCTGCGGCCGTTGCTCGTCCAGCGCGCGGGCAAGGGCGCGATGACGCCTGCCGAATTTCTGCGCGGCTATCGCATTCCCGTCGGCACGCTGCTCGGATGACGCGCTTCGCGCTCACCGTGGAATATGACGGCCGCCCCTTCATGGGCTGGCAGCGCCAGGCGCATGGGCCAAGCGTGCAGCAGGCGATCGAGGAAGCGGCAAAGGCCGTGACGGGCGAGACCGTCGCGGTCCATGCCGCCGGACGCACCGATGCCGGTGTCCATGGCCTGGCGATGCGCGCGCATCTCGACATCGCCAAGCCGTTCACGCCCTTTCGCCTGATGGAAGCGCTCAATGCCCGGGTGCGGCCACACCCGATCGCGATCCTGGCCTGCGAAGCGGTCGCCGACGACTGGCATGCCCGCTTCTCCTGCATCGGCCGCCGCTATGTCTATCGGATCGTCACGCGGCGGGCGCAGCTTGCGCTCGATGCCGGCCGCGCCTGGCGGATCTCGCCACCGCTCGATGCCGCGGCGATGCACGAGGCGGCACAGGCGCTGGTCGGCCTGCATGACTTCACCACCTTCCGTTCGGTCCATTGCCAGTCGGACAGCCCGGTCAAGACACTCGATCGCCTCGACGTGGTGCGCGACGGCGACCGCATCGATATCCACGCCGCCGCGCGATCCTTCCTGCATCATCAGGTGCGCTCGATGGTCGGATGCCTCGCATTGGTCGGCCAGGGCAAATGGAGCGCGCAGGATCTGCGCGACGCACTGGAGGCCAGGGATCGAGGGGCGCTGGGCCTCAACGCGCCGGCCGACGGGCTGTATTTCGCCGAGGCGGTCTATCCGTGACGCGAGCATGGGCTGGGTGACGATAATGCCTCCAGCTTGTCATCCCCGCGAAAGCGGGGATCCAGCTTTTCCGTGAAACATCAGAAAGAAGAAGAAGAAGAAGAAGAAGCGGATCCCCGCTTTCGCGGGGATGACATCGTAAGAACAGCGTAACACCCTTTACGCAGAGACCCGGCGGAAGCACGCCTTAGTGACGAGCTATTACCGCCCCATCCCGAAGAGCCGGGTCAGCGACTTGTCGAGCATCATGAGCTGCCATAGCAGCCGGCCATGGTCGCTCCGCCCGCTCAGATGCGCGCGCACGACGTTTTCGAGCGCTGCGGCATCGAACCAGCCGGTTTCCGCCAAGGCGGCGCCGCGCGCGATGCGTTCGGCCTCGCCCGCCAGCGGCCCGCGGAACCAGGCGCTGATCGGCGTCACGAAGCCCATCTTGCGGCGATACAATATGTCGTCGGGCAGATAGCGGCGCATCGCGCGCTTCATCAGCCATTTGCCTTCGCCGCCGTGCAGCCGCATCGACACAGGCAAGGTTGCCGCGAATTCGATCAGGCGATGGTCGAGCAGCGGTTCGCGCGCCTCCAGGCTCACTGCCATGCTCGTCCGATCGACCTTGGTGAGGATATCGCCGGGCAGCCAGATCTTGAGATCGGCATATTGCGCACGATCGAGCGGGTCGTGCGCCGGGGCGTCGCGCATCGCCGCCTCGATCCGCGCTTCCGCACGGTGGCCGCCGAGCAGACGCCGGGTCTCGTCGGTGTAGAGGCGATGGCGTTGCGCCGGTGTCGTCACGCCGACGGCCAGCGCATAGGCCTCTTCCCCCGAGCGCGCGAGGCCAAGCAAAGTCGTCTTGGCCCGCAATGGCCGCGGCGCCCAGTCCGCTTTGGGATAGGCAACACCCAATCCGCCAAAAACGCGCTTTCTCAGCGATTTCGGAATGAAAGCCCGAATACGCTCTTCGGCGTGCTGGAACCGATGGCGGCGATAGCCGGCAAAGGCCTCGTCCGCGCCGTCGCCCGACAAGGCGACCGTCACGCTTTCGCGCGCCAGTTCGCAGACACGATAGGTCGGCAGCGCGGAGGCATCGGCAAAGGGTTCGTCGAACGCATTCACCAGAACATCCGCCAGCGCGAAATCGTCGGCGGCGACGATACGCTTGCGATGGTCGGTCGCAAAACGCGCCGCGATCAGTTCGGCATGGCGGGTCTCGTCGAGATCGGCCTGGTCGAAACCGATCGAGCAGGTCTTGACCGCCTGCGCGCTCGCCTCCGCCATCAACGCGACCACCGACGAGCTGTCGACCCCGCCCGAAAGAAAGGCGCCGAGCGGCACGTCCGCGACCATGCGTGACGTCACCGCCTGGCGCATGCGTTCGACCAGCTCTTCTTCCAATGCGCGCGTCGATCCGCCCGCGCGGCGGCTGAAATCGACATCCCACCAGCCAGTCGGTGCGGGCATGCCCCTGCCCCGCTCGATCAGCAGATAATGGCCCGCGGGCAGTTTCTCGACACCCGCGACGAGGCAGGCATCGTCGGGCACATAGCCCAGCCCGAGAAAATCCTCGACCGCGCGGACATCGGGTGCGCGACGCAGCAGCGGATGCGCCAATATCCCCTTCAGCTCCGACGCGAAGATCAGGCTGCCGTCCGACAGGCGCGCATGGTGGAGCGGCTTCACCCCCAGCCGGTCGCGCGCGAGCAGCAGGCATTGCCGCCCGGCGTCGAACAGCGCGAAAGCGAACATGCCGTGGAAGCGCTGAAGGCACTGGACACCCCATTGCCGCCAGCCATGCAGGATCACTTCGGTATCGCTGTCGGTGCGGAAGACATGGCCGAGCGCCTGAAGCTCCTGGCGCAATTCCGCGAAATTATAGATCTCGCCATTATAAGTGACGGCGATCCGGCCATCCTCGGTGATCATGGGCTGGGCGCCGCCACCCAGATCGATGATCGACAGGCGCCGATGGCCGAGGCCGACGCCGGGCGCAGTCCACACCCCCGAGCCGTCCGGCCCGCGATGCGCGAGTACGTCGGTCATCATCGTCACCCGCGCCGGATCGACCGGCTTGGGCGTATCGAGATGGAAGATGCCCGCGATCCCGCACATGGTGTTGGGGCCTATCGGGCTCGGGCGCTGTCAGCAAGGCTGTCGGTCAACCGGTCGACGCGTCCAAGATCGGCAAGGAAGCGATCGATTGCCGGCCGGGCACTGCGGCCCTGGCGTTCTTCGGCCGAAACCAGCACCGCCGCGGCGACCTGCGATCCGCCGAGCAGGCGCGTCTTCAGTGTCTCCAGCTTGACCCGCATCACGCTGCCGGTGGTGACGCCACCGAGGCGATAGAAGCTGACGACCTCGCGAACGACCGGACCGGGGCCGGTGATTCGTTCCGCCATGCCGCCATCGGGATCTGTGCCACGGGTCGTCCAGGCCCAGCCACTTTCGGGGCCGACCGCGCCCTGGCCATAGCCGACCAGTTCGCGCCCTTCCTCCTGATGGCCGTACAGGATGATCGCAAGGTCGACGGCATCGCCGCGCGCATTGACGTAGCGGCCGAGCAGGCGATGGTCGGCTCCCGTGAAATGCGGCGTCCATGGCGTCAGCGGCGTGTAGGGTGCCCGCTGCCAGCCCGCGACTTCGGGCATTTGCACAGGGTTCGGCAGCGCCTCGCGGCCGGTTGCCGCGATCGCCGCGGACCAGATCAACGGTACGGCCAGGATCGCGACGAGCGCCAGGGGAAGCGCGAGGCGCCTGGCCGACGCCGGACGATGTTCGATCAACGCCGACGGATCGAAGGCGGGATCGTCGATCGCCCGATCGAAAAAGGGCCAGCCGGCGGCCATGACCAGCGCCAGCGCGATCGCGAAGAAGAACCAGCCATAGAAGACATGGTCGAAGCCCGCGGCGAAATCGATACTGGTGAGATGCGAAATATAGATGGTGCCCCAAGCGCGGACGCCATTGGCGAGTATCGACGCGGTGACCGCGAACAGCACGAAGGCGACGCGCCGCGTCGTGCGCTTGAAGCAGAGATGCGCGGCAAGCACCGAATAAGCGAGCATCGCGATCAGGAAATTGACGCCCGAGCAGGCCTCGGCAACCTCGAAATAACCCGTCGGCGTGGTGATGAAGACGCCGTCGATATGCGCCGGCAACCCGACCAGGCCGAGCAATGCCATGCAGATCTTTGCGGTCAGCGTTTGCAGCGGCGGCACCAGTTCCTCGCCGAACGGCACCAGGAACACGGCATAAGCCAGCGGGAAGAGCAGCCCGCGCGAAACCGCGGGACCGAGCAGCGATATGACGGCCCCCTGGAGCATGAACAACAGCCCGAGATGGCGCGCCTGCGCGACGCCGGCGGCGTCGCCGAGCAGCCAGCCCAGCGCACCCATGCCGACCAACAACAGTCCCGGCGCCCAGTTGCGCGGCGTCAATTGCACGAGCAGGGTGCGGCGCTGCCACACCAGCCAGCCGATCAGCGCCAGCACGATCGGGCAATGGCCGAACGTGTCGCTTCTCCACCAGATATCGGCGATGTCGGCGGCGTCGCGCGCAAAGCCGAGCAGGATCGCGACAGTCGCCAGACCAAGCAGGACAAGCTGGCGACGCCATGGCGTCAGCGTCCCGTCGGGCGCGGCCTCGATCGGCGCATAGGCGGTCATTCGGCGGCGTCCATCAGCGCCGACGGCGCGATACCGACAATGCCGGGCAATGCCGCAAGGCACGCAGCCCAGCCATAATCCGCCTCGATCCGCGCGCGCGCAGCCACGCCGAGCCTGTAGGCAAGCGCCGGATCGCCGAGCAGGTCGAGCACGGCCCGCGCCTGTGCCGCGGCACCGTCGGCCACGAGCAATTCGTCACCGGGCCGGGCCTCGATCCCTTCAAAGGCGGCGGGAGAGGCCATGACGGGGCGTGCCATCGCCATCGCCTCGAGCACCTTGTTCTGCACGCCGCGCGCAATGCCGAGCGGTGCCACCACGACATCGGCGGCATCGAGCCAGCCACGCACATCGGGCACCTCGCCGGTCACGATCACACCGGGCAGGCCGGCCAAAGCCTGGACGGCGGGATCGGGTCTGCGGCCGACGATCGCAAAATGCGCGTCGGGCCGTGCCGTGCGGATCAACGGCAGCACGTCGCGCGCGAAGCCAGAGACCGCTTCGATATTGGGGCGATAATCCATCTGACCGGTGAACACGATCAACGGATGCGGCGCATCCGGCCGTTCGCGGCGCGGCACGGGATCGAAATAGGCGAGATCGACGCCATTGCAGAGCGGGCGGATGCGATCGGCGCCAAGCCCGGAGCGCGCGCGAAACAATGTCGCCTCCGCATCGCTCACGAACAGACCGGCATCCGCACGGCGCGCCACCTCGTTCTCATAGGCCGACAGCAATCGCGCCTCTCGGGCATAGACGGCCCGCATCAGTGGATTGCCGGTGCGCGCATAGCTTTCGAACTTCGCCGAATCGACATCGACGAAATCCATGACGAAACGCGCGCGCCCGTGATCTTCAGGGACGAACTGCGCCATCTGCACAGAATAGGCCATGATGCAGCCGATCGGCCGATCGGCCAGCAATTGCCGGACATGCGCGCGAAGCGCGGCACTGTCGAACAGGCTCAGCAACAATGGCCTGCCACCGGCCAGTCCCGAAACCGCGGCGCGCGCCTTGCCGATCCGGCGCGGTTCGATGCGGGATGACGCCAGCAGGCCGGCGGGCGGCGGGATCGCAGCCTCCGCCGCGTCGTCGGCCAGGCATGCCAGATGGACCGGCGCGATCCGCGCCAGTCGTTCGATCAAATGCCAGGATCGGATCTTGTCGCCGCGATCGGGCGGCCAGGGCGGCCGATGCGACAGGAAAAGGATCTCCGCGGTCATCCAAGCCCTCGTGCGATGACCGGCCCGATCCGGTTCGCGATCCACAAGGGCAGTTTCTGCCACATGGCGATCTTCAGGCGATATTTGGGATTGAGCGGATTGACCTCACGCGGGGCGGCGCCGTCGGCGGTGCGGACGGCATAGCTCAACGGCTCGGGCGAAAATCCCCAATTCTTCTTGAACGAAAATGCGCCGGTACCCGGTTTCGATCGGCCAAAGTCGAAATGCGTGCAGCCCCTGGCGCGCGCATGCTTCATCAGCTCGTAATACATGCGGTCATTGGCCCGCCAGGTGCGCGCCGCATGCGTGCCGCCGCCCCAATAGGGCATGGCGACACCGCCATGATAGAGCGTCAGCACCGCCGCGATCGGCTCCCCCTGGTACCGCACGACCATGATGTCGGCATCGTCGCCGAAGCCGTCGAGCATCGCGTCGAACAATGCGCGCGGGAAGACCGGCGTGCCGAGATTGCGGACGCTTTCCGCATAGACGGCATAATGCGCGGCACGACCACGCTCACCGCTCTCCACCGCGATTTCGAGATCGAAGCCGAAGGACCGGCGGATTTCGGCGCGTTGCCGCTTCGGAATGGCAAGCAGTTCCGCTTCGTCGCTGTCGGTCAGCGGGCGCGAGAAATTCACATATTTGTCGGTACTGACCTGCCAGTCCGGGCTGTCCGGGATCGGCCCGCGCAATTCGACGCTCGGCATGTCACGCGCTTCGGCCATCGTCCATGCCGCATCCATCAATGCGCGCGCGGTCCGTTCGTCATCGGCAAGCGGCCCACCACGCACCGCGAAACCGTTCGAGATCAAAGCCCTGCCGAACAGGCGAGATCGCAATTCGGTCAAGGGCAGAACGCCGGCAAGCCCGCCGCTGCCGGCCTCGGCAACCAGGCAATGCGCACGATGCCCACATCCCGCCGCGACCGCCCTGCTCCAGGCCGACAGATGAAAGGGCGAGCCGTCCCGATGCGCGCGGACATAGGCGTCGATCGCCGCGGCATCGTGCGGATCGGCAAGATCGGCGGCACGGACGGCGATCGCCATGGGGGCGAATGGCGCGTTCATGCCGCGCGCTTCGCTTCGGCGGCGGCCACCGCATCGGTGCGCCCCCACGAAAACTCGCCGATCAGCCGTTCCAGCTTGCGCTCCATCACATCGAGCTTCGTATAATGGCGCAGCTTCGAGCGAAGCGGCGCATTGGCGACGCGCGGCTGGCCGGGATCCATATCCCAGGGATGGAAATAGAAGATCGCCGGCCTGCCGTCGCGGCCCGACACCCGCCGGATCGCCCAACGCGACAGGGCATAGGGCAGAACGCGGAAAAAGCCCCCGCCCAGCGCCAGCCGGCGCGCGCCGATCTCGGCAGTGGTCACCGGCAATTCGATCAGCGGGCTTCCCGCCACCGGGCGAAAGGCGAAACGCGGCGCTTCCGGCCAGCCATAATGGTCGTGACGGACGGGTGCGACGCTAGACGAATAAGCATAGCCCTGCTCGGCCAGGATCGGATGCGCCCAGGGCGTACGCTTGTCGATCGAAAAGCTCGGCGCGCGATACCCAGTTACCGGCTGGCCGCTCGCATCCTCGAGCGTCTTGCGCGTGCGATCGATGTCGGCGCGGAACTGATCGGCCGTCATCGTGAAGACGCGGGCATGATCCCAGCCATGGCTGGCCACTTCATGCCCCTGCTCCGCGATACGGCGGATCAACGCGGGATAGCGCTCGGCAACCCAGCCCAGCGTGAAGAAGGTCGCTTTCACCCCGGTGCGCGCGAACAGGGCAAGCACCGCGTCGCTGTTGCGCTCGACACGATGCTCCAGCCCGGCCCAGGCGTCGCGCGAGATGGTGGTCTCGAACGCGCCGACCTGGAACCAGTCCTCGATATCGACCGAAAGCGCATTAAACATCAGCGGCTCCCCAGAGCAGGCTGCGGGAAATCCGGATCGCGCAGCCTGCTCCAAATATTCGTGGTCGCATCGCTTATGCAGAAAACCGGTTCCCACTTTTCTGCACGATGCTCCGGGGGGTGACACGCCTCAGGCGGCGGTTTCCCGGATCAGCGACAGATCGGGCACCTGACGATCGGCTTCGGCCCAATCGATCAGCAATGTCAGCACGCGCCGGATCGCAGTCTCCTGCTCCTCCAGCCGCGATTCGAGCAATGCGATGCGCGCCGCGAGCGATTCGTCGACCGCGGCCTGGACCGGCATCTGCGCCGACGCGATATGCGGCACAAAGGCGGGCTTGCGGAGCGTTTCGGCGGGCGTGTCGCCATCCATATCGGTGATCACCGCCGCGACATCCGCACCGTCGATCACCGCAAGCTGCTCGACCGCGCCGAACAGCATCACACGACTGGCGAGCGCGTTCAACCGACGCGGCACGCCTTCGCTGTGGCGATACATTTCCGAAAAGGCCTCGGGCGTGAACTGCGGATTGCCCGTCCAGCCCGCGAGCGAGAGGCGATGGACGATATAGGGTTCGATCTCGTCGGCCTGCATCGGTTCCAGATGATGGGTGGCGATGACGCGCTGGCGCAATTGCTCCAGTCGCTCCGATCCGTTGAGCCGCGCGCGGAATTCGGGCTGGCCGAGCAGGAAGATCTGCAGCAGCGCCTGATTGTCGGCCTGGAAGTTGGAGAGCATGCGCAGCTCCTCCAGCGCCGATACCGGCAGATTCTGTGCCTCGTCGACGATGAGCAGCGTACGCTTGCCCTCCTGCGCCTGGCCGATCAGGAAACGCTCGATCCGGTCGAGGATCTGCGCCTTTTCAAGTCCGTCGCTGGAAAGGCCCATCGCCTGCGCGGTCATGCGCAGCATGTCGTCGCCCTCGATCTGGGTCGAGACGATCTTGATCGCGGTCAGCCGTGCGGCATCGATCGTCGCCATCAGATGGCCGACCAATGTGGTCTTGCCGCTGCCGATCTCGCCGGTGATGGCGATGAAGCCCTCCCCCTGCGCCAGGCCATAGCCGAGATAGGCCATTGCCTTGCGGTGGGTGGCGCTGTCGAAATAGAAACGCGGGTCCGGCGTAAGCTGGAAAGGCCGGGCGTTCAGGCCGTAATATTCGCTGTACATCGTCGCTATCCGCCTTCCGTCAATATTGCAGCCGCATCGCCAGCAGCACCGCCGCGATCAGCGATTCGTCGAAACCACCTTGATCGCTCGAGTAAAGCTGCCCCGTCGCGCTCGCGCTCAGGTTGCGGCCGAAATTGTGGTAGTAGGTGCCGGACACACCGGTGCCGAGCACGTTGGTCGAGTTCGGAATGCCGCTCTTGTAATAATCGAGATAGGCATTGAAATCGACGCCGGAATGGTCGGTGAACCCATAGCCGAAATAGGCCTGGGCAAACCAGCTCTCGTCCTTCACGCCATCGAGCGAGAAGGCATTGCCGACGCGCGGCGCGAAATATTTGCGCTGCGCATATCCACCGCCGAAACCGAGCGAGATCGGCCCGCGCGAGGCGGAGTAAAGTGCCGTGATACCGCGATTGCGGAAATTGGCGGTGTTGATCGACTGGAACACATCGTCGAGGCATCCGCCGGCGCCGCCGCTGGATCCGAACACGCAACCATTGATGCCGCCGCCGACGCGGCTGCCCGCCACGTTGAAGCTGGTCGGCAGTCGCGAGACATTGTCCTGCAGCAGCCGGCCGAAGCTCTCCACGCCGTCATAGACCACCACCGACACGCCCGAGGCGGGCGAAAGCTGATGGCTCAAGGATCCGAAATAGGTCATGCCGCCATAGCGTCGGCCGGCACGCGCCTCGAGCTGGGTGCGGCTGCTCGGCCGCCACATCACGCCGGCATCGTAGATCAGACCGTCCTGATCATAAGCGAGCGTCCGCGGCGATGCGGGATCGGTGATGAAGCGACCGTCATTGCCCACCACGGGCACGCCATTCGCGTCGCGGACCGCATCGCGCTGGCTGATCTCGATATCCTCGTAACCGACGCCGCCGACCAGGGCGAGCGTGGGCGTGACCGGGAAGGTCAAGTCGCCGCGCACGAATTTGCCTTCGTAGCGCTGGGCGAGCTGCCCGACATTCTCACGCTCGAAGCCGCCGCTGATCTGCCAGCCGACGGGCAATTCGCCCGGGCGCATGCCGATGCTGGCGTTGACGAGATGCGCGGTGGCGTCGTCATAGCCGTCCAGCCGCTGCTGGCCGGTCGGCAGGCGGATCGTCGTCGCGTCCTCGACCTTGGTGTAGCCGAAGCGATAGGCGCCGCCGATATCGAGCCCGCCGACATTGGTCGCCAATGTCGGGCCGAGATAGGCCGAATAGACTTGCGTCGTATTGTCCGAACTGGAACCGCCGGACTGTGGCGCCGCACCGCGCATGTCGACGCGCGACCGCGTGGCGATGCCGCCGGCATCGAACGACAGCAGATTGGGAACAAGCTGCTGATGAATGCGCGCCAGACCGGTATGGGTGTCGTTGACGTCGATGCTCTTGTCATAGTCGAAACGCCGCTCGTAGCGGTAGCTGATCTGCACTTCGGTCCGCGCATTGCGCACCGTCGCATCGATACCCGCCGATACCGCGCTATAGGTCAGCACATCGCCGCCATTGTTGAGATCCGCCTCGAACACCTGGCCGATCTCGATATAGGGCGAGATCCGCTTCTCCGCATTCGCCGGCGCGGCAAGCGCCGTCGAGCCGAGACAAAAGGCGACGATCAGGGCTTTCTGATGAGCCCGCATGGTCAGTCTCCATATCCATAATAGGATCCGAAATTCCGCCCGCCCGACGCGTAGGTCGTGGCATTGAGCAGCAGCTGGATGGTCTCGCAGCCCGAAAGCAGTCCGATCGCATCGCGCAGTTCGGCTTCGCTGGTCTTGTCGGCTTTCACCACCACCAGCGCCTGGCCCACATTGAGCGCAAGCACCGAGGCCGGCGACGCAGCCAGCACGGGCGGTGAATCGAAGATCACGATGCGTGACGGATTGGCGTCAAGCAGCGCGTTGAGGATCGTCCGGGTATGTGCGGACGCCAGCAATTCGGTGTCGCTATTGGTATGCCGCCCGGCGGGCAGCACCGAAAGCCCGGGGATATCGGTGCGGATGACGCAGCTTTCGATCGACAATGACGGGTCCGCCAAGGCGTCGAGCAGGCCGGCCCCCTGTTCAAGCCCGAGCATCGCGACGATCTCCGGCTTGGCGAAGTCGCCATCGACGAGCAGGACTTCGAGATCCTTCTCCGCCGCCATCGAAAGCGCGAGATTGATCGCGCAGAAGGTCTTGCCGTCATTGGGCTGGGCCGAGCAGACCAGGATCATCCGGCCGCGCGACAGGGGCTTGCCGCCCTCCCCGCCCGACGCTTCCAGCAGCAGCTGGCGCTTGACGATGCGGAATTCCTCGCTGAGCTCGCTGGCCGGCGCATCGGGCACGATCAGCCCTGCTTCGCGCAGCCGGTCGCGGTCGACGCGGCCATAGCGGCCGGCAAAGGCCCTTGGTGCCGATGCGGCAGCGGCTTGAGGCTTCGGCGCCTCGACGGGCGCGGCAATGCTCACCGGCAGCGGCGGCACGGGCTCCGCAACCGGCGCCGGCGCTTCGGTCACGATGACGGGCACGGGCGCGGCATCCATGACCGGCACGGGCTCGGGCGATGGCGCGGGTTTCGGCTCGGGCGCTTTCGGCAGGACGGGCGCACCCTGTTCGATCGCCTTGCGGAAATCGAACTGTTCGGAAGCACGCTCCAGCAGCGAGCCGCGGGTCCTGATCGGGGTATGTTCGTTCACCATAGCCTCCTCAGGCGACCATGCCGCGCTGGACGAACTCGACGAGCAGCAGCAGCACGAAGGCCCCCGCCAGCCCGGCGGTTCCGCCGGCGAACCATTTCATGCGCTTGCGCCGCTCAGCGCGCTGCGCATCGGTCAGCATTTCCGTGATCGACCCGAGCACCGGCAGGCCGCTCGCCTTTGCAAGCCGATCCGCCGTCGCATAGGTCGTCTTCAACTGGCCCAGGGCGAAAGCGGCGCCGACACCGCCGGCAAGGCCGACGAACAGCACCAATGCAAGCAACAGCACACGGTTGGGCGCGGCGGGCACGCGCGGTTGCGCGGGCGGATCGATGACCTTGAAGCTGACCGCATCGGTCTCGCTCTGCACCTGGCCGCGCAGCTTCACCTGCTCGCGGTCGGCCAGCATCTTGTCATATTGCTGCTTGAGCACTTCATAATCGCGATTGATCCGCGCCTGTTCCGCGACGACGCCGGGATCGGCATCCTGCCGGGCGAGGAGCTGGTTGGTATCCGACTGGATCTGGTTCTTGCGCGCGGTGAGCGCGGCCACGGTCGACTGTTTCTCGGCCTGCATCGCGCGCAGCGAGATATAGAGCGGATTGGCGGCATTGCCGCCACCACCACCGCCGCCACCGGTGCGCCGTTCAGCCGCCGCCGCGGCGCGCGCCGCGCCAAGCTGGTTCTGCAATGCGATGACGTCAGGATAGCTGTCGGTCCAGCCGCGTGCCCGCGCATCGGCCAATTGGCCCTCGATCTGGGCCAGGCGCGTGACGGCAGGGCCGGCAACGGCGCCCATTCCCGGCAGGGCGGTGCTCGCGGCGGTCCCCGCGATCTGGGCGTTGACCGTGGTCAGCGCGCTCTGGGCGGAGACCAGATCGGCCTCGATCCGCGAAATCTCGGCGCGCGAGGCCTGAAGACGCTCGGCCATCGAGCCGGCGCCGGGCAGCAGCCCCATGAATTGCTGTTCGAAGGCCAGACGCTTCTGGTCGGCGTCCTGAAGCTGCTTCTCGCGCTCGGCGAGCTGGGCGTCGAGGAATTTGAGCGACTGGCTGTTGACGGCGCGGTCGCCCGCCAGATTCTCCTCGACGAAGATGTCGATCAGCTTCTGGACGATGTCGCGCGCCAGCTTGGCATTCTGCGCATCGGACATGTCGGGCTGCTTGGCCGTCGCGGTGATCTGGAACGTGCCTTCCTGCAGCGGATCGGCGACGACCTTGATGCTTTTCTGCAGCCCGGCGGCGCGTGCGGTGATCGCGGCGTCATTGGTCGCCTTGAGGCTCAGGTCGGTGCCGCGCACGACCTTTTCGAGATTGATCGTCGAGGTCAGCGTGCCGCGAACGCGATCGATATCCTTTTGCCGCTGCACAGCCTCCTGCCCGCCGCTGTCGGGCAGGATCGAACGCATCTGCACGAAGACGCGCGCCTGCGATTCATAGCTGTTGGGGATCATCGCGACGACGAGCCAGCCGACCAGGCAAATGCCCCACGCAACGACAAGCGCCAGCCAGCGCCGGTGCCACACGCCGTGCAGCAGGATCCGCAATTCCTCGATAAGGCCGTTCATGAGTGTCTATCGTCCCCCAGGAGATCGCGGTCAGAACGCGCTTTCGGGAATGATGATGACGTCGCCGGGTTCGAGGCGGACGTTGGCGGACGCGTCACCCTGCTTGAGCAGGCGACCGATCTTGACCTGATATTCGCGCTGCTTGCCCGTCGCCTTGTCGAAACGGACGAGGCGTGCGCGGTTGCCCGCCGCGAATTCGGACAGGCCGCCGACCGCGATCATCGCATCGAGCAAAGTCATGTTCGCGCGATAGGGCAAGGATGCCGGCTTCTCGGTCGCGCCGACCACACGGATCTGCTGCGAATAGGTGCCGGAGAAATTGTCGACGATGACCGAGACCAGCGGATCCTTGATATATTCGCCGAGCTGGATCTTCAGATCCTGCGCCAGCATCGCCGGCGTTTTGCCGACGGCGGGCATGTCGGCGATCAACGGGGTGGTGATGCGGCCATCGGGGCGGACCTGGACCTTGGCGCCGAGTTCCGGGTTGCGCCAGACGAAGATGGTGAGCTGATCGAGCGGGCCGATGATGTAATCCTCACCGGGCCCTTCCTGCATCGAGACGAACGCCGCCGGCGGAAGCTGACCGCCACCCGAGGGGCCCGTCGCGCATCCCGAGAGCGAAAGCGCGGCCATGCCAGCGCCCAGCATCAGCTTTGAGATTCTGCCCGAACCACGCATCATCATCACCTTTTTGCCCGTTTCGAGCTGATCTCCCGGTGCCGGACGGCGTACGCGGAGAGCCCCGAAGATGCCGTGGCTTCTGCCGGAAAAAGGTGAAAATTGTGTTAGGATCGATGGTTAATCGGCCGAATGACGTCAGTTGCCGATCAGGATTTCCCGTGCGGGACCATGGCCGAGAAAGGCCGCGGGGCTCGCGCTGGCGCCATAGGCGCCCGCCATGAACACCGCGATGATGTCACCAACATCCGCCCGCGGCAAGGCCAATTGGTTGCCGAGGACATCGAGCGGCGTGCACAGACAACCGACCACCGTCGCGCTTTCCTGCGGCTCCGCGCCGAAACGCGTCGCGACCGCCAGCGGATAGTTGCGGCGCACGACCGTGCCGAAATTGCCGCTGGCGGCGAGCTGATGATGCAGGCCGCCATCGGTAATCAGGAAAGTCTCGCCATGGCTCTGCTTGCGGTCGATCACGCGTGCCAGATAGACGCCGCATTCGCCGACCAGCCAGCGGCCAAGCTCGATCGCAAAATCGCTGGCGGCAAGGCTGGCGGGCCGTTGCGCCAGCGTTTCGCCCAGCGCCGCGCCGATCCGCGCGATATCGAGCGGTACCTCGTTGGGGAAATAGGGGATGCCGAAACCGCCGCCGAGATTGACGTGCGGTGGCGTCATGCCCGCCTCGTCGGCCAGTCGCGCGGCCAGTGCGACCGTGGCGGCCTGGGTTTCGATCAAGGCCTCGGGATCGAGCGCCTGCGACCCGCTATAGATATGGAATCCGCGCCAGTCCGCGCCCTGCGCCACGATGCGGCGCACAAGTGCGGGCACGCGCGCGGCATCGACGCCGAACGCGGTGGGACGGCCACCCATGCGCATGCCCGATCCCTTGAGCTCGAAATCGGGATTGACCCGGACGGCGAGCCGCGGCCGCAAGCCAACCCTGTCGCCGATGACGAAGGCGCGCTCCGCCTCCCCTTCGGACTCGCAGTTGAGCGTGACGCCGGCGCCGATCGCGGCCTCGATCTCGGCGTCGCGCTTGCCCGGGCCGGCGAACGACATATGTTCGGGCGCGGCGCCAGCGCCGATCGCCAGTCGCATCTCGCCCACCGACGCCACGTCGATGCCGTCGGCGATCGACGTCATCGCGGCAAGCAGCCCCGGATGAGGATTGGCCTTCATCGCATAGTGCAGCGACAGCATCGGCGGCATCGCCGCCCGCAAGGCGTCGAAACGGCGGCGGACGATGCCGAGATCGTAAACGAACATGGGGGTTTCGCCCGCCTCCGCGACGATGTCGGTCACGCGGCGGCCCGCGATCAGCAGCTCGCCGTCATCGCCGGCGAAATCGGCCGGAACCTGTCCCATCGGCTTCATGCGCCATGCTCCTTGCGAATGGCGGCACGATCGAGCTTGCCATTGGGATTGCGCGGTAATTCCTCGCGCAGCAGGATTTCGCGCGGTTGCATATAGCCGGGCAATTCGGCCTTCAGCCAGGATCGCAGGCGATCCTCCGCATCCTCGCCGAACGGCCGGACGACGAGCAGGATCGCCTGCCCCAGCCGTTCGTCGGGAACGCCGAGCGCGACCGCCTCCATCGCGGCACCGCTGGAGATCGCGGCTTCTTCCAGCTCGGTCGGGCTGATCCGGTTGCCCGCAGATTTGATCATCTCGTCGGCGCGCGCGACGAAGCTCAACAGACCCTTGGCGTCACGGACGACGCGATCGCCCGAGAATACGGCGGTCCCGCCCATAAGCGATGCCGCAGGCGCCGGCTTGTAGCGTTCGGCGGTGCGTTCCGAATCGCGCCAATAACCCTGTGCGACCAATGGGCCGGCATGAACGAGCTCCCCCGGTTCGCCATCGTCGGTGACGCTGCCATCGGGGCGAACGACGAGAATCTCGGCGAACGGGATCGCCTTGCCCATCGATCCCGGATGCGAATCGACCAGAGCGGGATCGAGATAGGTCGAGCGGAACGCTTCGGTCAGGCCATACATCAGATAGAGATCGGCATTGGAAAACAGCGCGCGAAGCTTGCGCACCAAGGGGATCGGCACGGCGCCGCCCGAATTGGTGAGGCGCCGGAGGAATTGCGGCACGCCATCAGGCCACGGCGTTTCGGCGAGCTGCACCCAGAGCGGCGGCACCCCGGCAAGCGTCGTCACTTCATGCTTCTCGACGGCCTTGATGACGTCACGTGGCGTCAGATAGTCGAGCGGAATCACCGATCCGCCGGCGATCCAGGTGCTGAACAGCTGATTCTGGCCATAATCGAAGCTGAACGGCAGCACGCTGAGCGTACGATCCGATGGCGTCAATTTCAGATAATGGGCGACGCTGACGGCGCCGAGCCAGAGATTCGCATGGCTGAGCATCACGCCCTTGGGCCGTCCGGTCGAACCCGATGTGTAAAGGATTTCGACAAGGTCGGACGGATCGGCCGAGGATGGCGGCAGCGCGTCATCGGCATAAAGCGCATCCTCATCGCTCTCGATCGGGCAATCGATATCGCCGGGCATCAGGGTTGCGGCACGACTTTCGTTCGTGATCAAAAGCTTTGCACCACAATCTGTCATGATATGCGAGATCTGCGCACGCTTCAGAAGCGGATTGAGCGGCACATAGATCAGCCCCGCCCGTGCCGCGGCGAGCGGCATGATGCAGGCCAGGCGCGTCTTGGCCAGCCAGGCGGCGACGCGATCGCCCGTCATCAGGCCGCGTGCGCGGAGTCCGGCGGCGGCGCGGCCGACCAATATATCGAGCGCGCGATAGTCCAGCGTCCCGGAACGAAGCACAAGCGCAGGCGCATTGGCATCGCCTTTGGCGAGAATATGGTCTAGCGGCTGGGGAACGGGATCGGGCTGCAGCACTGTTGCTCCGCGGTTTCTGTCATGTTCCGGAGGGACATAGCGCATTGTGGGTTAAGGGCGAGTATTTCGACGATTTCGATGCCGTGGAAGCCGCGGCACGGGGATCGCTCGACCGTACGGCGCAGTCCGCGCTGTTCGACCGGCTGGAATGGTTCCGGCGGATCTGGGCGCATTGCCCGCCTGGGATTCGCCCGTTGATCGTCCGCGCGGTGAGCGAGAAGGCACAGGCCTGGCTGTTCCTGGCCCGCACCGAATCCGGCGCGCTGACGGGACTTGCCAGCTGGTACACCCTCGCCTTCCGCCCGATCTTCACCGGCAATCCGAGCGACGCGGTGAAGCTGCGGCTGCTGATCGCGATCGCCGCGCGCCTCAAGGCCAGGCGGCTTGGCGTCAGCCGGATCAGCCTGCGCCCCGTTCCGGTCGAGGACGGCACGGCGGAGCTCATCGTGCGCGCCTTTGCCAAGCGCGGCTGGTCGGCCTTTCGCGCTCCGGCGACGGTCAACTGGATCGCCGACCTGACCGACAAGGATTTCGCGACCTATTGGGCCGAGCGACCAGGCCAGGTGCGCAGTACCGTCCAGCGCAAGGGCAAGAAGGGCGTGGTTTCGGTCGAGATCATCGACCGGTTCGACGAAGATGCCTGGGCGGCATATGAGGAGATCTACGCGCAAAGCTGGAAAGGCGACGAGGGATCGCCCGAATTCCTGCGCGCCATGGCCGAAGCCGAAGGCGCGGCAGGGGCGCTCCGGATCGGGCTGGCCCGCATCGAAGGCCGTGCGGTGGCGGCACAGCTCTGGACCGTCGAGCACGGCACCGCGATCATCCACAAGCTGGCTTATGCCGAGGACGCCGCCGAGCATTCGCCGGGATCCCTGCTCAGTGCCGCGCTGTTCGAGCGCATCATCGGCGAAGGCGTGACCATGATCGACTATGGCACGGGCAATGACCGCTACAAGGCCGACTGGATGGATCGCGCCCGGCCGCTGGAGCAGATCGATCTCTACAATCTTCGCACCGTGAGCGGCATCGCCGGCGCGGCGCGCGCGAAGCTCGTCCGGCTTGTCCGCCGCCGTCCGGTCGATTAGGGCAGCGGCTGAACGTTGGAAATGGGGTCTTCGCGTGGGGTCTGAAGCTGACGAAATCGATGTCGCGGTGCGCGGCGTCCTTCACGACATTCTGGGCATCAGCCAGGAACGGCTGGCGGGTTTCACCGATGCCACGCCGTTGTTCGGCGCGCTGCCGGAGCTTGATTCGATGGCGGTCGCAGGGCTGCTCACCGAGATCGAGGACCGGCTGGGCATCATCATCGACGACGACGAGGTCGACGGCGAAATGCTCGAGAGCTTCGGCAATCTCGTCGCCTTCGCCCGCGCAAAGGCGCTTGGGTGAGCGATGTCGCGACTGCCTGGCTCGCCTATGACTGGCGCGGCGGGCGGGAACGGATTGCGGCGATCGGGTCCGACGGGCCCGTCATCCTCTTTCTCGCGCCTTTTTTCGAGGAAGCGAACCGGACGCGGCATTTCCTGATCGAGACGATGCGCGGTCTTGCCATACGTGGTTTCCGCTGCGTCCTGCCCGATATGCCCGGCACGCTCGAAAGCACGACGCCGCTCGATTCGCTGGACTGGGCCGATTGGACCAGCGCGGCGGCGGCCGTCGCCGATATCACGGGCGCGGCGCATAGCGTCGCAGTGCGCGGGGGCGCATTGCTCGACGGCCCGAACAATGTCCGAAGCCGCTGGCGGCTGGCCCCGACGGAAGGATCGGCGCTGATGCGCGACCTGGTGCGGATCCGCATGGCCGCAGATCGCGAGGATGGCGCCGGCGCGACCGCGGCGGAGGTGGAAGCCAGGGCGCTGGCCGCGCCCTTCGACGTCGCCGGCTATCGGATCGCGCCCGGTTTCGTGGCCGCGCTCAAGGCCGCTTCACCCGCAAAGGCCGCGCCGACCCGCACGGTCCGTCTGGAGACCGATGCGCAGGCGGCCGACGTCAAATTCGCGGGACAGCCGCTCTGGCGACGCAGCGAACCCGAGCATGATCCCATTCTTTCACAATCCATTATAGCCGATATCGCAGACTGGATCGCATCATGCGGCAATGGCTGAGTTTTCCATGCCAGGGTACAGCGCTTGCCGCCGCGCTCGATGAGGCGCCGGGAACCACGGGATTGCTGATCGTCTCGGGCGGAAACGAGACGCTGAGCGGATCGCACGGCAATATGGCGGCGCTCGCCGCGCGCGTGGCCGAAGCCGGCCATCCGGTCTTCCGCTACGATCGGCGTGGCGTCGGCGATGCGGCCGGCGAGAATGGCGGTTTCGAAACCGGCGGAGACGATCTGGCCGCCGCAGTGGCAGCATTCCGGGCGGCTGCGCCCGCGGTGACGCATATCGTCGGTTTCGGCAATTGCGATGGCGCGAGCACGCTTGCTTTGTTCGGCAGCGATCTTGGTATCGACGCGCTGGCTCTCGCCAATCCCTGGGTGATCGAAACGGTCGGCGAGATGCCGCCCGCCGCGGCGATCAAGGCACGCTATCGGCAGAAACTGCTCGATCCCCGAGAATGGCTGCGACTGCTGCGCGGCGGCGTCGATATCGCCAAATTGTTCAAGGGGTTGCGCGCGGCTGCCGCCAAGGCGCCATCGGGCGGCCTGGCAGAGCGGATGACGGGAGCAATCGCCAATTGCCCCCTTCCCGTCCGCATCGTTCTGGCCAGGCGCGACGCGACAGCGCTCGCCTTTGCCGATGCCTGGAGCAATCGCAAGGCGACGCATGTCGGCATTGCCGAGATCGACAGCAACTCGCACAGCTTCGCCAAGCCAGCGGATAGCGACGCCTTGCTCGCCGAATTGCTGTCGATCCTTAAAAAGGCATCTTAGATCGCTGACCGAAGCGTTCAGCGATCTAATTTTTCTTTGTTTTCCGCATTTCCCGAGTCGTCAGGTGAGATCGCCTGACTAGGAAATGCTCTTAGGCGACTTCCACTTCGCTCTCGACTTCGAAATCGGCTTCGGCGAGGAATTTCTCGGCGTCGAGCGCGGCCATGCAACCCATGCCGGCGGCCGTCACCGCCTGGCGATAGATTTTGTCGGTGACGTCACCGGCCGCGAAAACCCCCGGAATCGCTGTGCGGCTGGTGCCTTTCTCGACCACCAGATAGCCCTCGTCGAGTTCCAGCTTGCCCTGGAACAGCTCGGTCGCCGGGCTGTGGCCGATCGCGACGAACGCGCCGTCGGTCTCGACATGGCTTTTCTCGCCGGTGACGGTATCGACCAGGTCGACGCCGACCAACCCTTCGGGGTTGCCGCCGCCGACGAAGCGCTCGACACCCTTGTTCCACAGGATCTTGATATTCGGGTGCGCGAACAGTCGCTTCTGGAGGATCTTTTCCGCACGCAATGAATCGCGGCGATGGATCAGCGTTACGTCATGGCTGTGATTGGTCAGGTACAAAGCCTCCTCGACCGCGGTGTTGCCGCCACCGATCACCACGACCTTCTTGCCGCGATAGAAGAAGCCGTCACAGGTTGCGCAGGCGGACACGCCCTTGCCCTGGAGCAGATGCTCGCTTTCCAGGCCGAGCCATTTGGCCTGGGCGCCGGTCGCGATCACCAGAGTATCGGCGATATAGACCTTGCCGCCATCGCCGGTGAGCCGGAACGGCCGTTCCGACAGATCGACATCGACGATCTGGTCGTAGACGAACTGCGTGCCGACATGCTCGGCCTGTGCCTGCATCTCATCCATCAGCCACGGGCCCTGGATGACCTCGCGGAAGCCCGGATAATTCTCGACATCGGTGGTGATGGTGAGTTGGCCGCCCGGCTGCATGCCCTGCACGACGATCGGCGAAAGGCCGGCGCGCGCGCCGTAGATCGCGGCGGAAAGCCCCGCGGGTCCCGAGCCGAGGATCAGCATGCGGGTGGAATGGGTAGCGGTCATATCTTCAGAGAATCCCCGATTGAACGAGACCGGAGATAGGGATTGAGAGGGTGACTCGCAATAAGCCCTCCCCAGCCAGGGGAGGGCAATCACGCATTCTGTCTTGTCCGTCATCCCGGCGAAAGCCGGGATCTCACTTCTCTTTGTGCGGACGGTGAACAGGAAGTGAGATTCCGGCTTTCGCCGGAATGACGACAACAACTAAGTATCTGTAATTTATAAATTATCAGACCATCCAGGGAAGCGCCCGCCTAAGGTCAGAACCGGATGCTCGCGCCGACGCGGATGTCGCGGCCCGCCAGCGGCGCATAGTCCGCCAGGAACGAGCTGTGGCGACGCGCTTCGACATCGAAGATGTTGTTGGCGGCCAGCCGCAGCGACAGGAAACCGTCCGGCCCCTTGGGGCGCCATTCGATCCGCGCATTGGTCATGGTATAGCCCGGCGTGACCGTCTCGAACGCGGCGATGCGATCCTGCTTGGCGACACGTTCGACCTCGATCCGGCCAATGATCGGATCGGATTGATATTCGAGGCCGCCGAGCACGCGGAATGGGGGAATGAACGGGGCCGGCCCCTGCCCGTCGATCTTGACGCGGACATAGTCCAGCACGGCATCGCCGACGATCTTGCCCGTGCCCAGATCCGCGAGCGTCACATTCGCTTCCGCCTCGAAGCCATATTGGCGCGCACCCGCCGATGCGAAGGCATAGACGGGAAGATCATCCTCCACATCGCCGGTCGGCGTCTGGTAGATGAAGTTCGAGAAATCATTGTAATAGGCCGAAATCTCGATGCTGGCGCCGCCGAAGCGTGCACGGATCAGGCCCTCGACGCCGTTGCTCTTCTCCTTTCCGAAGCTCGGATCGCCGAGTTCGAAGGCCTGGGTCGCCAGATGCGGACCATTGGCGAACAGTTCCTCGGCGGTCGGCGCGCGCTCGCTATGCGTCAGGTTGACGCCCAGCCGGACACCCTCGACGATCTCGTAAAGGCCGCCGATCGATGCGGTGAAGGTGTCGAAGCTGCGCTCCGCCTCGGGCGTGCCGAGCTGATCGCTCGCCTTGGCCAGCACCTTGCTATGTTCGTAGCGGCCGCCGATTTCGGCGCGGAACTTGCCGAAATCGAAATTCTGCACGGTGAAGATGCCGCCCTGCTCGGTGCTGGTCGGCGGCAGGAATGCCTCCTCCCCAACCACGCGGAAATCGCGCGTCAGGATCTGGGCGCCGAACGCGCCGCTCCAGGCCCCCTGGCGCCGCTGCGAGAATTCCAGGCGTCCCTCGATCCCCTTGTTGAAGAAGCGGGTGGCGATCTCGCCAGTGTCCTCGATTTCGAAATGGCGATAATCGCCATGACCGGCGCGCAGGCGGATGGCGTCGAGGAAACCCGATGCCGGCGTGATCTCTGCGCGCAGATCGAAGCGATATTGGCGAACGTCGAGCGTCGGTGCTTCGGCTTCGATCTCCGGATCGAGCGAGAAGCGGATCGGCACGCCATAGCGATTGTCGAGGCGCGAGGCCGAAATGCCGATATTGCCGCCGCTGCCGATATAGGCGATGCCGACGGCGGCCTCGGTCGATTTGGTCGCGGTGTTGGGCAGCCTGCCCTTCAGATCGGCGAGTTCGCGGATTTCCGCGTTGGACGAGGCAGCCGCCTCCTCACGCAATGCGCGGCTCAGCAGATATCCGCCGGTGCGCAGATCATCGGACTTGGACCAGCTTCCGTCGAAATGCGCGACGAAACCGCCGCCCAGCGAAATATCGGCGGCCCCGGCCGTGCGGCGCTCCTCGGCGGCGCTGGCATAATCGGCATCGACATGGAGATGGATCGCTTCATCGGGCACGCGGCGCGGGATGCGATTGTCGACGACGCTCACCACGCCGCCGATCGCCGAAGATCCGTAAAGCAGTGCCGAGGGGCCGCGCAGCACCTCGATCCGCTCCGCCGTCAGCGGATTGATCGCGACCGCATGGTCGACCGACGAGGACGACGCATCGAAGCTGCCGATTCCGTCGATGAGCACGCGGATACGATCGGCCTGAAGGCCGCGCAGGATCGGGCGCGAGGCCGCCGGGCCGAACGACGTCGCGGTGACGCCGGGAAGCTTTGCGAGCGTCTCACCCAGGCTCGATGCGCGCGATGCGGCGAGATCGCTGCCGGAAAGCACCGAGGTGCCCGAAAGCAGGTCGTCGCGATTGCGCTGAAGCGCGGTGATGACGATGTCGGGCGAGTCACTATGATCGCCATGCTGCTGCTGGTCGTCGTCCGCGGCATGGGCCGAGACCGAGGTGGTGGCGAGAAGGATGGCGAGGAAGGAAAGCGAGGTTTTCATGACGTCTCCCGGGGAGTCGCCGCCCTCCTAATGTGACTATATATCATGTCAACTGCAAAGAATGCGCATATGGGGGCGTTTCGGCCAAACGGCATCATCCATCGACGAACGGTTTCGGCCGCGGTCCGGCGCAGGCGGGCTCGACCGGCGGCCCGCCCTCAATAATGCTCGGCGAGATAGGCGGAAATCGCGGCGCCATCCTCGGGCGTGACGGGCGCGCCGTAGATCTTGACCATCTTGGTCACCGCGGCGTCCCAGAACGGCTTGCCCTTTCCGCGGGGCTGGGTCTGGATATAGTCGAGCGAGTGGCACGCCGCGCATTGCGCCGCGACCAGATCGGCGCCGGGACCGGGCGGAAGCGCGACTTCGGGTTCGTCGGGCAGCGCATAGGTCACGACCTTTGCGGCGGCGGCGCCCGAGATCATCAGCGCGAGCGCCGCGGCGATCCGAACGGTTCGCCTCATGACGCCTTCACCGTCAGACGCTCGACCACGTTGCGCATATAGCCGGGCGGATTCCATCGTGGCTCCATCGGCTGGACCTCCCCGCTCCGGCTGGTCGCGCGCACCATCAATATATGGCTGCCCGCAGCCAGCGTCACCCGCGCCCGCCATTCGCGAAACGCATAGCGGCCGAGATCCTCGCCCAGCATCGTCCCGGCCCAGCTCTGTCCGCCATCGGTGGAGATCGCGACATCGGCGATCCCGTTGCCGCCATCGAACGCGATACCCTTCAGCGCGACGGACCGCCCCGCCGCGACCGCCGCACCGTCGGCATGGCTGGTGACGAAGGATCGGACATTGAAGCGGCCGATCGGCACGGTCGCGTCGGGCTTGCCGCCCGGCGGCACGCAGGCGCAATCATTGTCGGGGATGCGATAGGCGGTCTTCATCCAATAGCCGTCGAACGGCTGATCGAGCACCATGATCTCGCTGAGATGCTTGACCCAATAGGTGCCGAAGCGGCCCGGCACGACCAGCCGCAGCGGAAACCCGTTGAGGAAAGGCAGGTCCGCGCCATTCATCGCCCAGGCAAGCATCACTTCGCCATCGAGCGCGTGATCGGCATCGAGCGCCTTGACGAAATCGGCGGTCTCGGGCGTCAGCGGATTGTCGAGCCCGTTGAACGTCACCTGGCGCGCGCCAGGCTTCACCCCTGCCCGTTCGAGCACCGCCTTGAGCGGCACGCCGCGCCAGCGCGCGCACCCCATCGCGCCATTGCCGAGCTGGCCGCCGCCGACGCGCGGTTCCATGAAACCGCGGCTGTTGCCCGAACATTGATTGACCGCGACGAGCTCGACCGTGTCCATGCGCCTGAGCTCGGCCAGCGACAGCGACAAGGGGCGCTCGACATGCCCGCCCACGGCGAGCCGATAGGCATCGACGTCGATCTCGAGTGGAATGTCGGCGAGATGATAGCGCACGAAAAAGGCGTCGTTGGGGGTGATCGCACCCTCGCCGAACACCGAGAACGGCGTTTCGAGCTGCGGCGGGCGTGCGGTCAGCCGGATCAGCGGTCGCTTGCCGGGATAGGCGACCAGCGGACGTTCGCCATTGGCGAAGGGCAATGCGACCGTATCGGCGGCCGATAACGGGCTGCGCGCATATCCCGCGACGAGTGCGCCCGCTGCGCCCAATATCAGTTGTCGACGCTCAAATTGCATGGATTGCTCCCGTCGAGATCATGCGCGCATCAATAACCCGCCCGGCCCGGCAGGGCTAGCTTCAGCGCCGCTTCCCCTGGTGCCGGATATTCGCCGGCCGGCCGCGCCGCTTGATCACGCGCTGCTGGCGTGGCGGCAGCGCGCCCTTGCCCTCGGGCAATTCGAAGCGCAGCGCGCCGTTGACCGGATTGGCCTCCGCCAGCCTCAGCTTCAGGCGCATTCCCGACGAATAGACGGTCTCGCTATCCTCGCCCGTCAGGCTGTGCATCGCTTCGTCATAACGGAAATATTCGCCGCCGAGATCGCGTACCGGCACCAGCCCGTCGCCGCCCAGCCCCTCGACCGTCGCGAAGAAACCGAAATTCTGGACGCCGGTGATCCGGACATCGAGCAGTTCGCCGACCTTTTCGCTGAGATAGGCGGCGACATAGCGGTCCGTGGTGTCGCGTTCCGCCTCCATCGCGCGGCGTTCGAGCAGGCTGATATGCTCGCCCGTCCGCTCCATCGTCGCCGCCTCGTCGCCGCTCAGCGCGCCGTCGCCCAGCGCATAGGCCGCAACCAGGGCGCGGTGGACGACGAGATCGGAATAGCGGCGGATCGGCGAGGTGAAATGCGCATAGCTGCCCAGCGCCAGCCCGAAATGCCCCTGGTTCATCGGCGCATAATAGGCTTGGGTCTGGGTGCGCAGGATCTGCTCCATCACCTGCGGCTTGAAGTCGGATTCGCCGACGCGGCGGATCACGTGATTGAAGGTGTCGGGCCGGATCACCTGGCCGAGCGCGAATTCGAGCCCGAACGTCTTGAGATAGTCCTTGAGCGCCACCAGCTTCTCGCGCGCCGGCGGCTCGTGGACCCGGTACATCACCGGCGCCTTCTTCGCTTCGAGCGCCTTGGCTGCGGCGACGTTGGCCGCGATCATATAATCCTCGATCAGCTTGTGCGCATCGAGCCGTTCGCGCGGCGCGACCGACAGGATCCGCCCCTTCTCGTCGAGCGAGATCTTGCGTTCGGGCAGATCGAGGTCGAGCGGCGCACGCTTCTCCCTTGCTTCGAACAAGGCCTTCCAGCAGGCCCAGAGCGGCCTGAGCGCGGTTTCTGTCAGCGGGTGATCGAGCTTCCCGTCGATCGCCGCCTGCGCATCCTCATAGGCGATATTGGCTTCCAGCCGCACGACCGCGCGGGTGAAACGCCAGGTCTTGATCGTGCCGTCCTTCGCGATGACGAGATGGCAGGCCATCGCCGCGCGATCCTCGCCCGCCTTGAGCGAGCAGACATCGGCCGAGAGGATCTCGGGCAGCATCGGCACCACCCGGTCTGGGAAATAGACGCTGTTGCCGCGCCGTTTCGCCTCGCGGTCGAGCGCCGAGCCGGGGCGGACATAGAAGCTGACATCGGCGATCGCGACGATCGCTTTCCACCCGCCGGGATTCTTGGGGTCGTCGTCCGGGGCTGCCCAGACCGCGTCGTCATGGTCGCGCGCATCCGCCGGATCGATCGCGACGATCGGCAGATGGCGCAGATCCTCACGCCCCTTGCCGAGATCGAGCTTCGCGACACGCTTCGCCTCGTCCAGCACTTCATCTCCGAAGACATGCGGGATGCCGAGCTTGTGAATCGCGATCAGCGAGAAGCTGCGCGGCTCGAACGGATCGCCCAGCCGCTGCGTGACGCGCGCGGTGATGCGGGGCGGCCGGCCGGTCTTCTCGGCCAGCACCAGATCGCCGGCCTCGGCGTCGCCCGCGTCGGACACGGGCATGTCGCGCCGCTCCTTCTTCTCGAGCCCCTTGAGCCACAGCCGCCCGCCCTCGTCATGGAGGACGCCCATCATCAATTCGCTGCCCTTGGCGAGCTGCTTCAACGGATGCGCGATCCAGCCCTTGCCGGCCTCCTCGGTCCGTGCGAGCACGCGATCGCCTATGCCCAATGCGCCCTTGCGGCTCTTTTCCCTGACGCGCAGGCGCGGCTCGGGGCCCTCGGCCTCCCAGCGTTCGGGAACGGCCCATGCCTGGCCATCCTCATCGACATCGACGATGCGCAGCACCGTCACCTTGGGCACGCCGCCCATGATGTGGAATGCGCGGCCGGGGGCGCTGTCGATCAGCCCTTCATCGCCCATGTCCTTGAGCAGCGCCTTGAGCTGGATCTTTTCCTGCCCCTTCAGCCCGAAGGCCTTGGCGATCTCGCGCTTGCCCGCGGGCTGGTCGGAATCGACGATGAATTTCATGATCTGGTCGCGACTGGGAAAGCCGACCTGGTTCTTCTTTTTTATCATGACACCAGAGATAGAGATTGCCGGAGGCAGCGTCACCCCGTCACATTGCCCCCAGCGGAAACGGTTTTTATGACAGCGCTGACAGAAAGGTGCTTTCGCCGGGAGAACGGGCCGCTATGCTAAAGCGGATGACTCTGGACCTTCTCATCATCGGCGGCGGCATCAACGGCTGCGCGATCGCGCGCGAAGCCGCGCTCAATGGCCTGTCGGTCCTGCTCGTCGAAAAGGACGATCTTGCCGCCCACACGTCGTCCGCGTCGACCAAGCTGATCCACGGCGGGCTGCGCTATCTGGAATATTATGAATTCGGGCTGGTCCGCGAAGCGCTGAAGGAACGCGAATTGCTGCTGAAGGCGGCGCCGCACATCATCCGGCCGATGCGCTTCGTCCTGCCGCACGAAAATGCCGTCCGACCCTGGCTGCTCGTCCGCCTCGGCTTGCTGCTCTACGACTGGATCGGCGGCCGGATCAGCCTGCCGCGCTCGCGCGGCCTGTCGCCGCGCGATACCGCCTATAATGCGCCGCTGAAGCACAAGGCGAAGGGTTTCGTCTATTCCGACTGCCGCGTCGACGATGCGCGCCTGACACTGTTCAACGCGATGGATGCGGCCGATGCCGGTGCCGAGATCGCCACGCGCACCGCGCTACTTGCCGCCCGCCGCACCGACACCGGCTGGTCGGCCGAGCTTTCGGACGGCCGCACGGTTCAGGCCAGAGCGCTGGTCAACGCCGCCGGCCCGTGGGTCGCCAGCACGCTCGCCACGCTCGGCACCAACACCGAGGCGCATATCCGGCTGATCAAGGGCAGCCATATCGTGGTGCCGCGCCTTTATGACGGCGACCATGCCTATATGCTGCAACAGCCCGACCGCCGGATCGTCTTCGCCATTCCCTATCTCGGCGATTTCACGATGATCGGCACCACCGACATCGCGGTGGATGCGCCGGAGGATGCGCGGATCGACGCGGGCGAAACCGCCTATCTGATCGCCTCGGCCAATCGGTACTTCACCCGGGAAATCGCGGAATCCGACATCGTCTCGACCTGGTCGGGCGTGCGGCCGCTCTATGACGACGGCGCGTCGGAGAGCAAGGCAGTCACCCGCGACTATGTGCTCGAACTCGACGATGCGGGCCCGCCCTTGCTTTCGGTCTTTGGCGGCAAGATCACCACCGCACGCCATCTGGCGGAGGAAGCGATCGAAAAGCTCGCGCCGTCGATCGATCTGGCGCCGCATCCGGTGACGCGCGCGCGGGTGTTTCCCGGCGGCGCCATCGCCGATCCCGAGCAATTCCAGCGCGAGGTCCAGGCGCGCTGGCCCTTTCTGGGTGAGGCGCGTGCCGCGCGCATGGCAGCCAGCTACGGCCTGTTGCTGCACGAGATGCTGGCGGACGTCGCGGACGAGAAAGGCATGGGTCAGGCTTTCGGCGCCGGCTTCACCGAGATCGAGGCACGCTGGATGCGCGATCGCGAATGGGCACGGACGCCCGAGGATTGCCTGACGCGGCGCAGCAAGCTCGGCCTGCATATGTCCGAGGCAGATCGAAGCGCATTCACAGTTTATTGGGAAAACAGCGTTAAGACTCGTTAACCGGTCGTCCGTTAGGCTCAATGCCCAAGCAAGGTAGATGGGGCACCGGCATGAACACCGCTGAAGCAATCGTTATCTTCATCACGCTGATCATCGCAGCGACGTTTCTGTTCCTCTGGATGCGCCGCGACCGTGGCGCCGACCCCGGCAACAATATTTCGTAGCCGTCGTCTTATGGCGGGTATCTTATGGCGGGGGCCTGGCCCGGTTCGAAACCGCCGGTCCGCCATAGTGGCGGGTCAGCCGCCGATCGGACGATGGACCTTGGCGACACACCGTCGATAGATGCGACATGGCCGTCGCCCAGGTCCTTAGCCGTCGCACGGCCTGCAACGTGCTGCTCGGCGGGCTTGCCCTGCCAGCGCTTTCGAAAGCGGCCCCCGCCATGCCCAACCTGCCGATCAATCCCACCGGCCATGCCTATGCGCAGGCCCATCTCGTGGAAGCGCCAGCCCGGCTGCTGTTCGTGAGCGGACAGGTTCCCGAAGATGACGATGGTCAGGTCCCCGACGGCTTCACCGACCAGTGCCGGCTGGCATGGCGCAATGTCGAAGCGCAGCTCCGCGCCGCCGGGATGGCGATCGCCGATCTGGTCAAGGTGACGATCTTCCTGTCGGACCGCACCCAACGCGCCGAGAATGCGCGCATCCGCAAGGAGATATTGGGTGCGCATTCGCCCGCACTCACCATCATCATCACCGGCATCTATGACGAGGCCTGGCTGCTGGAGATCGAGGCGATCGCGGCAGCGTGATCGCAGCGGCTTTCAGGCGTCCTTGTCGCGTTTCAGGATGAACGCCGTGATCGTGTCGACGACATCGGGCAGATTCGCGATCCGGTCGCGCGCCGCGTTGAGCGCCGTCGCATCGGCCGCGTCGATCTCGACCATCAGGTCGATCTCCCCGCTCAGCGAATAGCAGCGGCCGACCTCGGCCATCGCGACGATCGCGGCAACGGTGACTGGCCCCGGCGTCTTCGCGAGGCGGAGATGGAGGATCGCCGAGATCCGCCCCGGATCCGCGACGCGGGCATGGTAACCAAGCAGCACGCCCGATGTCTCCAGCCTGGATATCCGTTCGCGGACCGAGCTTCGCGCCAGCCCGACATTCGCCGCGATCGTCTTGAGCGGCAGCCGCGCATTGGCGCGCAATTGCGCGATGATCTGCCTGTCGATCGAATCCATCCGCTCTCCCACCGCCATTCTGTCGTCCGGACCGTCGATCGGACGGTGGCGCGCGGTTTCGGGATCAGCATAATCCGGCAGACCGGCTTGCCAAGCCTTGGGGGAGATCGTCGATGATCCGGATGCGATTACTGGCTTCGGCTGTTGTGCTGGCGACAGCCTGTTCGGCCGATGCGGACGAATATGGCACGGCGCAGCGCTGGACTCCCGAGGCGATCTCGACCTCCGGCTATGAAGCGGCACCGAGCTTCAGCCCTGACGGCCGGGATCTGTTCTATATCGCCGCCGATGCGGGCTTCGACAGCTATCGCATCCAGCATTCGCGCTGCATCGACGGGCACTGGAGCAAGCCGGCACCCGCCGCCTTCGCCGTACCGGGCGTGGACGAAGCCGATCCCTTCGTCACACCCGACGGCAAAAGCGTCTATTATATCTCGGCGCTTCACACATCGGATCGGACCGATTTCGATATCTGGTCGGTCGATCGCCGGGCGGACGGCGGTTGGAGCACACCCCGAAGATTGCCCGCCCCCGTCAATTCCACGAGCAGCGAATTGTTGCCGCGGATCGATGCCCAGGGGCGGCTGATCTTCGGCTCGGATCGCCCTGGCGGCCTCGGCAAGGGCGATATCTATGCGGCGACGCAGGATCCGGCCGGACGCTGGACGGTCGCCAATCTCGGCGCGCCGGTGAACACGACCGCGCATGAATATGAAGCCGAAATGTCGCGTGACGGACGAACCATGGTGGTCGTCGCCGACCGCGAGGGCCGGTCGCATCTCTACCGCTACGCACGCGATGGCGAACGCTGGGTCGATGCAGGCCGCATCCCTGCCAGGGACGATGTGTTCCAGGTCAGCCCTTCATTGTCACCGCGCGGCGACCGGCTGCTCTTCTCGCAGGCCGATGGTGCACGGTCGGGCGAGATGTTCCTGCTCGATCTGACCGCCGATCCGGATCGATCCTGGCCGCCGGAATGCGGCCGGGACCTCGGGCCTTAACACCCTTCATTGACATGAGAATAGGCCGTCATCCCGGCGCTCGCCGGAATGACGCTTCAGGCTGGCAGACTCGATCGGGCGGCTCAGTAAGACCGCCCAATCAGGATCCGCTCCACTGCCGGCTCGCCGGTGAAGATACAGGCGCCGTCGGCCGCCGCGGCATCCAGCGGCGTATTGCGGATGGTGAGCTTGAGCGCCTTCAGCCGCTCGACCACACCATCGAGCGCGGCACCGGTCGGGCGGCTCCACTGTATTTCGACCCAGCCGGGGAATTGCCCCTTGCCGCTGAAGAACGCTTCGAGCCCGGCGAAATCGGCGATGCCGCGTTCGATATTGGACTCGAGCCGCGCCCTGGCTTCACCGTGAAGCGCCGCCTGGATCTCTTCGAGCAGGCCCGCCGCCTGGCCGACAAATTCGGCGCGCGGCACGAATGCCGATGCCAGCTTGCCGCCCTCGCCATAGAGCCGGTCGCGCCGCAGCACCGCGACATTGCCCGATGCGATATCGCGCGGGCCGACCTCGACGATCAGCGGCGCGCCCTTCTTCACCCAGCCCCAGCGCTTGGCGCTTGCCTTGGTCGCTTTGACGTCGACCAGCGCACGCACCGGTTCGCCGAAGGCGGAAAGCGCATTCAGATCACCGGCAAGCGCCTTGCAATAATCGAGGATCGCGGCGTCCTCGTCGGTCTCGCGCAGCATCGGCACGATCACGACCTGCCAGGGCGCCACGCGCGGCGGCACGCGCAGCCCGTCGTCGTCGCCATGCACCATGATCAGTCCGCCGATCATCCGGGTCGACATGCCCCAGCTGATCGTGTTGGCCAGCTCCTGCGCGCCTTCGCTGTTCTGGAAGCGGATATTCTGTGCGGACGCGAAATTGGTGCCGAGGAAATGGCTGGTGCCGGCCTGCAGCGCCTTGCCGTCCTGCATCATCGCTTCGATCGAATAGGTCGCGACGGCGCCGGGGAAGCGCTCATTCTCCGGCTTCTCGCCCGCAACGACGGGCAGCGCGACGCAATCCTCGGCAAAGCTGCGATACATTTCGAGCGCCTTCAACGTCTCCTCACGCGCCTGTTCGGCCGACGCATAGGCGGCGTGCCCTTCCTGCCAGAGGAATTCGGCGGTGCGCAGGAACATGCGCGTGCGCATCTCCCAGCGGACGATGTTCGCCCATTGGTTGATCTGCACCGGCAGGTCGCGCCAGCTCTGCACCCAGCGCGAGAATGCGGTGCCGATCACCGTCTCGCTGGTCGGACGCACGACCAGCGGCTCCTCCAGCTTCGCGGTGGGATCGGGCATCAGCCCGCCCTTGCCGTCCCCGACCAGGCGATGATGGGTGACGACCGCCATCTCCTTGGCGAAGCCCTCCACATGCTCGGCTTCCTTCTCGAAATAGGAAAGCGGGATGAACAGCGGGAAATAGCAATTGTCGTAGCCGGCGGCGCGGATGCGATCGTCGAGCAGCCGCTGGATCCGTTCCCAGATGCCATACCCCCAGGGCCGCATGACCATGCAACCGCGCACGCCGCTATCCTCGGCCAGATCGGCCTCGGCGACGACGGCTTGATACCAGGCGGCAAAATCCTGCGCGCGGGTGACGTTGAGGGCGTGCTTCACGATACTGCCTTGTAACTGTCCGAAAGAGCGCCGCCCTTAACGCACTTCGCGTCTGCTGCGAAAGCGTTTCCGGCATTTGCGGTAATGACGGTTGTGTTCACACCGCCAAATGCTTCAAGGCCCGGACATGCCTTCGATCGAGCACAGCGCGCAACGCCCGCTCTATGCGCTCGGTCTGCGCCTGGCCGCCATCGCCTGCCTCGCCACCATGGGCGCACTGATCAAGCTCGCATCGATGCGCGGCGTCGAATTGGCGGAAACGCTGTTCTTCCGCCAGCTCTTCGCGGTGCCGATCGTCCTCATCTTCGTCCTGGCCGGACCGGGCCTGTCGTCGCTCAAGACGACAAGGATCGGCAGGCATACGACGCGCACGGCGTTCGGCCTGATCGGCATGGTCGCGAATTTCGGCGCGGTCATCCTGCTCCCGCTCGCCGAGGCGACGACGCTCCAGTTTACCGTGCCGATCTTTGCGACCATCCTGTCCACGCTGCTGCTGAAAGAGGTGGCCGGCCTGCATCGCTGGTCCGCCGTCCTGATCGGTTTTGTCGGCGTGCTTCTGGTCGTGCAACCGGGCGACGGCCATTTTCCGCTCTATGGCGCAGCCGTCGGGCTGTTCGCCGCCTTCATGGTCGCGTTGATCAGCATCCAGATCCGTGAACTCGGCAGGACGGAGTCCCCCACGACGACCGTCTTCTGGTTCTCCCTGTTGTCAGTGCCGATACTGGGCCTGGCCTATCCCTTTTTCGCGCGTGCGCATGACCCCGCCACCTGGGCGCTGCTGGCGGGCATCGGCATGATCGGCGGGCTGGGACAGATGGCGCTGACGTCGGCGCTACGCTGGGCGCCGGTCTCGACGGTGGTGCCGATGGATTATTCCAGCCTGATCTGGGCGACGCTTTACGGCTGGCTGTTGTTCGGCGTGCTGCCGACCGCATCCACATGGCTGGGCGCGCCGCTGATCATCGCGAGCGGCCTTTACATCGTCTGGCGCGAGCACAAGCTGTCGCGGCGCAATACCGAAACGGCGACCGCCGCGGTCGATTGAGCCGCCGTCCCCGATCGATCGGGCCCCGATCCCCGCCACTCCGGGCTTGCAATCCGGCTGCTTTTGCGCCAATGGCCGCGCATCCGGGGTGGAAGGCACGTCTTTCCGCCCTGGTTTGCATTTGAGACGATAGCCGGAGGGGCGTCCGCATGGTGCGGCGTCAGCGATCGGCCAACGAAGGAAACGGACATGGCTCTTTACGAGCACGTGTTCCTTGCGCGCCAGGATCTGGCTCAGGCGCAAGTGGACGCGCTGGCGGAAATCGCCACCAAGATCGTTGAGGATAACGAGGGCAAGGTCGTCAAGACCGAGACCTGGGGCCTCCGCAACATTGCCTACAAGATCTCGAAGAACCGCAAGGCGCATTATGTGCTGCTCGAGATCGATGCCCCCGCAGGCGTCGTCGCCGAGCTCGAGCGTCAGACCGCGATCAACGAAGACGTCATCCGCTACATGACCGTCAAGGTCGATGCGCACGAAGCCGGCCCGTCGGTGATGATGCGCAAGGGTGACCGCGACCGCGAACGTTCGCGTGGTGATCGCGGCGATCGTGGTGACCGCCCCCGTGGCGACCGCGAAGACCGTCCCCGCCGCGAAGACGCCGAATAAGGAGCCCGCATCATGGCACGCCCATTTTTCCGCCGCCGCAAGAGCTGCCCCTTCTCCGCGAAGGACGCGCCACGGATCGACTATAAGGACGTTCGTCTGCTCCAGGGCTTCGTGTCCGAGCGCGGCAAGATCGTTCCCAGCCGCATCACCGCGGTTTCCGCCAAGAAGCAGCGCGAACTCGCCAAGGCGATCAAGCGCGCCCGTCACATCGGGCTTCTTCCCTATATCGTGAAGTAAGGAGCACCTGAGCAATGCAAGTGATCCTGCTCGAACGCGTCGAGAAGCTCGGTCAGATCGGTGACGTCGTCACCGTCAAGGACGGTTTCGCACGCAATTTCCTCCTCCCTCGCAAGAAGGCGCTGCGCGCCAACGAAGCGAACCGCAAGGTCTTCGAGGCCAATCGCGAACGCATCGAGGCCGACAACGCCACGCGGCGGACCGAAGCCCAGACGTCTTCGAAGGATATCGACGGCAAGAGCGTCACGCTCATCCGTCAGGCATCGAACACCGGCCAGCTTTACGGTTCGGTTTCGGTCCGCGACATCATCGAGGCTCTTGGAGCCGACGGTGCCAAGCTGACCAAGGCGATGGTCGTCCTCGACAAGCCGATCAAGGCGATCGGCGTCGAGACCGTGAAGATCGCGCTCCACCCCGAAGTGGCCGTGACCATCAAGGTCAATGTCGCCCGCTCGCCTGAAGAGGCCGAGCTTCAGGCTCAGGGCGTCGACGTCATGACCGCGATGTTCGAAAAGGACGAATCGGGTTTCACCGAAGAGTTCGATCCGAACGCCGAGCCGGGCGAGATCGCATCGGCTCCGGCCGACGAGGAGCAGGCCGAGGCCTGATCCACCGGTTTCGACCAACAGAAAGCCGCCCGGTTTCGCGACCGGGCGGTTTTTCTGTTTCAGGGTCATTCTATTTCAGAGCCATGAGCGCTTCGGCTCAGTAGACCTGCGCGAAGCTCTGGACGGCGCCATCCCGTCGGATCGCGCGCGATGCCGGCCTCAGCGAAGCCCAGGCGCGGGTCAGCCGTTCGATCCCGGATTCGAGCATATCCTCCGGCAACGCAAAGGGCAGGCGGACGAAGCGTTCGAACGATCCGTCAACGCCGAAACGCGGCCCCGCACCGATCCGCACGCCGTAAATCTCCGACGTCGCGGCGAGCGCCGTGCTTCCCGGTACCGGCAGTTCGGCCCAGAGCGACAATCCGCCGGGTGGCGACTTGACTGTCCAATCGGGCAGATAGTCCCCGACCAACGATATCAGCCGCGCCCTCTGCTCTCGCACCCTGGCCCGCCGCGCATCGAGATCGCCGCCATCATCGGCAAGCAGCACGGCGGCGGCAAGCTGTTCTAGCACCGGCGTGCCCAGATCCTGAGCGGCGCGCACCCGCGCCAACCCTTCGATCATCCGTGGCTCGGCACGCACCCAGCCGATCCTGAGGCCGCCCCAGAAGCTTTTGCCAGTCGATCCAAGCGTCACCACGCACCCGGCCCGGTCATGCGCCGCCATCGGTGCCGGCGGCGGCCCGTCGAGCCACAGATCGACCATCGTCTCATCGACAACCAGCACCGTCTGGGTCCGGGCCGCCATATCGGCAATCCTGGCGCGCGTTTCCGTATCCATGCAGCGCCCGGTCGGATTGTGGAAATCGGCGAGCAGATAGGCAAGACGCGGTCCGGTCTGGCGAAACGCCGCCTCGATCGCATCAGCGTCCCAGCCACGTTCGGGCAGACCGACGGGGACCGCGCGACACGATGCCTGCTGGATCGCATCAATGGCATGGGGATAGGTCGGATGATCGACGACGATGCGATCGCCAGGCCCCGCAAGCAGCCGGAGCAGCAGCCCGAAGCCATGGAGTGCACCGTGCGTCACCAGGATCTGGTCGGGCGATGTCGGGCAGCCGCGGCGCGTGTAGCGATCGGCGATCACCACGCGCAACTCCTTCAGCCCGACCCGCTCATAGCCATGGCCGGGCAGATGACGCGGCAGCCTCTCCAGCGCGATGCGATAGGCGTGATGGACGGTATCGGTCGCCGGCAATGCGGCGACCGCGAGATCGACGATCCCGGCCTCGACATCTCCCGCTTCGGCCTCGGGCCGGATCGCGCGACGATCGGGAAGGCTGGTATGGCTGCCCGATCCCTGCCGGCTGTCGAGATATCCCTCGTCGCGCAACTGCCCGAAAGCGGCGGTCACCGTCGTGCGGCTGACATCGAGCGCGGCGGCGAGATCGCGCTCACCCGGTATCCTGACCCCGACCGGCAATCGCCCGTCAAGGATGAGCAGCCGCACACCGTCGGCCAGCTGGCGATAGGCTGCGCCCCCGCCCTGTCCGCGCCAGAGCCCGAGCTGGCGGACCAAGGATGCCGTACCGATGCTGCGTATCATCAGGCCATTATGCGGAAAGTGGATATTCAAAACAAGGCCAATCGAGCGCAGACGCAATGGCATGATGACTCGACGCCTGATCCAGCTTTATGTCGGCCTGATGCTTTACGGCCTGGCATCCGCGCTGATGCTGCGGTCCAATCTCGGCCTCGATCCGTGGAGCGTCCTCCATCAGGGCGTGGCGAAGCACACCGGCCTGAGCTTCGGCACCGTCGTCCTGATCGTCGGGGCGATCGTCATGCTGCTCTGGCTGCCGATGCGGCAGCGACCAGGCCTGGGCACGATCAGCAACATGCTGCTGATCGGCATCGCCAGCGATGCGGCACTCGCGCTGATCGTTTCGCCCGCCGCGCTGCCGGCGCGCATCGCGATGCTGGCGGCCGGCATCGTCCTGTGCGGCCTTGCCAGCGCCGCCTATATCGGCGCGGGCTTCGGCCCCGGACCGCGCGACGGGCTGATGACCGGCCTGGTCGCGCGCACCGGCCTGTCCATCCGGCTCGTCCGCACCACGATCGAGCTGCTCGTCTTTGCCGGCGGCTGGCTGTTCGGCGGCACCGTCGGGCTGGGCACCGTACTCTTCACGCTCAGCATCGGTTCGCTGGTGCAGTTCTTCCTCACGATGATGGACCATCGCCCCGCACCGACCCTGCGGCCGCGCCTGACCTGAGCACAGACAAGGAACACATGATCATGACCAGATCCTTCCAGCTCGTCGACGTGTTCGGCGCAGAGCGCTTCAAGGGCAATCCGGTGGCGGTGATCGCGTCCGGAGACGGGCTTTCGACCGAAGAGATGCAGCAGATCACGCGCTGGCTGAACCTGTCGGAAACGACGTTCCTGTTGCCGCCGTCATCGCCGGACGCGGACTATCGCGTGCGGATCTTCACGCTCGACCGCGAGCTGGCATTTGCCGGGCACCCGACGCTCGGGACCTGCCATGCCTGGCTTCAGGCCGGCGGCACCGCCAGGGGCGACATGATCGTCCAGCAATGCGAGGCGGGATTGATCCCGATCCGTCGCACCGAACACGGGCTGGCATTCGCCGCGCCGCCACTGATCCGGTCCGGCCCGGCAAGCGAAGCCGATATCGAACGCGCCGCCGCGATATTGGGGATCGACCGTGCGGCCGTGATCGATGCCCAATGGGTGGACAATGGCCCCGGCTGGCTCGGCATCATGCTCGGATCCGCCGATGAAGTGCTGGCGCTGCGCCCGCAGCGCGCCTGGCCCGAGCGCGCCGATATCGGCGTGGTCGGCCCCTACCCCGCCGGCAGTGCGCTCGGCTGGGAAGTCCGCGCGATCTTCAGCGATCAGCATGGCGGGCTGGTCGAGGATCCGATCACCGGCAGCCTGAACGCGTCGCTCGCGCAATGGCTGATCGGCTCGGGCCGCGCTGGCGCACGCTATCGTGCGGCACAAGGCACGGCGATCGGCCGCAGCGGACGGATCTTCGTCGAGCGGGACGATGCCGATGCGATCTGGATCGCGGGCAATACCGAGACGCTGTTCACCGGCACGGCCGGCTTTTAGAGGCGCTCTGCGCCCCCGCTGGAATGACAATGATCTTTCACCGACGGCAGCGGAACACGGTCACACCCTAATAGCCCATCAGGCTGAGCACTTCCTTGCGGCTGCGTTCATCGTCGCGGAAGCAGCCCATCACGCGGCTGGTCGTCATCCCAACCCCTGGCGTACGGACGCCGCGCGCGGTCATGCAGGCATGGCTGGCTTCGATCACCACCGCGACCCCCTGTGGATGGAGATGCTCCCAGATGCAGTCGGCCACTTCGGCGGTCAGCCGTTCCTGCACCTGAAGCCGCCGGGCGAAACCGTGAAGCACGCGCGCCAGCTTCGAGATGCCGACCACACGATCATTGGGAAGATAGGCGATCGAGGCCTTACCGATGATCGGCGCCATATGATGTTCGCAATGCGACTGGAACGGGATGTCCTTCAGCAGCACCACTTCGTCATAGCCGCCGACCTCTTCGAAGGTGCGTGACAGATGATGTGACGGATCCTCGCCATAGCCCTGGCAATATTCCCGCCAGGCACGCGCGACGCGCTGCGGCGTGTCGATCAACCCTTCGCGCTCCGGATCGTCGCCCGCCCAGCGAATCAGCGTGCGGACGGCATCCTGGATATGCTCGGGCACCGGTATCTTGGGCGGCGAAGAAACGATGTCGCCATCCTCAGGTGAGGCCGAGTCCGTCACATGCAGCTCCTCTTTTTCCGCGTATCGCGTGCCAGCGCGGGATTAGAGATTCCACCGCCGCGTGCAAGTGCTTCACCGCTGTGGCTGCCTTGCCGTTACGGCAAGCCGGCAAGATACAATATTCACACGACGAATGAAGGTGTCGCAAGGTCGCAGGATTCGACACTAAATCACTGGTTGACGCGAAAATAAGTTGCGCGCACCATTTCCCTCAGATCCCGGAACATAGCGGGGCAGGCCTTAAACGGGTCATCGGAAGAGGGGATATCAACATGAAGAAGCTCGATCTGCTTGCTGCATCGGCCATCGCACTGGTGTTCGCTACGCCCGCTACAGCCCAAGTCACCGCACCGCCGGCCGACGAAACCATCGAAGAGGGCATTCCCGATATCGTCGTGACGGCACAGCGCCAGAGCGAACGGTTGCAGGATGTGCCGATCGCCGTCTCCGCCTTCACGGGGGAGGCGCTCGAGAAACAGCAGATCGACAATGCGTCTGACCTTCAGCTCACCCTGCCCAACGTCACCTTCACCAAGACCAATTTCACCGCATCGAGCTTCACCATCCGCGGCATCGGCGATCTCTGCGTCGGCGCGAGCTGCGATTCGGCGACCGGCATCCATGTCAACGACATGCCGCTCCTTTCGACGCGCCTGTTCGAGACCGAATATTTCGATCTCGAACGCGTCGAAGTACTGCGTGGACCGCAAGGCACGCTGTTCGGCCGCAATGCGACCTCGGGCGTGGTCAATTTCATCACCGCCAAGCCCGATCTGACTGCCTTCGGCGCATCGGGCAGCTTCGAATACGGCAATTACGAGAGCTACAAGGTCAACGGCATGGTCAATGTGCCGATCGGCGAGACGCTCGGCGTGCGCCTGGCCGGTTATTACGTCAACCGGGACGGCTATACGAAGAACATCGCCACCGGGAACAACATCGACGGACGCGACCTCTACGCGCTGCGCGGAACGATCCGATGGGAACCCTCGTCGAACACGACGCTCGACCTGATCGGTTATTATTTCCACGAAAAGGACAATCGCTCGCGTATCCAGAAGCAGCTCTGCCACCGCGATCCCACAGGCGTTCTGGGCTGCCTGCCCGACAAGCTGGCCAATGAGACCGCCAACGGCAATGCGACACTCTCCGCGCTGCTGAGCTCGAACGAGTTTCTCGGCGTGGCGTCGGCAGCTTCGGGCGGCGCGCTCGCCCGCTTCGGGCTTGGCAGCATCTATGGCACCGACCCTTTCTCGAACGCCGTCAACCTGCCCGACCGGCGCACGGTCAACATCGACTATGAGCCGACCTATTTCGCCGAAGAATATCACATCATGGGGCGGCTTCAGCAGGCGCTGGGCGAGCAATTGAGCCTGACGATGACCGGCGGATACACTCACAACCGGGTGGATTCGACCAGCGACTACAACCTCGCGATCGAGAATTCGCTGACCACCAATCCCGGCCTTGCCCAGCTCAATGCCCTGGGACGCACCGGCATCGGATCGCCATTCGCGTTCCTCGACCCCGTCCGTCGCGCGCTCATTCCCAACGGCCCGGCGGGTGGCGTGTGCCAGTCCGCAGCCGATCCGAACGGCGTCGGCGTCTATGGCGGCAATTCGGCCGGCTGCCATCCGACCAGCCTCGACTTCGATCGTTCGATCCTCACCAATCGGCAATTCTCGGTCGAAGCGCATATCGACAGCAAGTTCGACGGCATGTTCAACTTCCTGCTCGGCGGCATCTATGTCGACAGCAAGACCACCGATAACGGTTATTATGTGACCGCGTTCGGCCTCGACTATGCCGCGGGCATTCTCGGCGCGGCGAACACCGGCGGGGCCGCCTATTTCGGAACGCCATTCTATCGCAGCGACACCGCAGAAACCCGTCTCAAATCATATGGCATCTTCGCAGAGGGTTATTTCGATTTCACCGACAAGCTTAAGCTGACGGTCGGCGTTCGCTATAATCACGACCAGAAATATGCCCGCGCGCGCACCACCTTCCTGCAGGACTCGAACGCGCAGTTCGCCGCCGTGCCCTTTGGTTCGGACAATCTGACCGACGCGCTCAACTATGCCGCGCTCGACTATGACGCGAATACGCCGGGCATTCAGAGCTTCGCCCAGGACAGCGTCACATTCGGCCGGCTGACCGGGCGCGCGGTGCTCGACTACAAGATCACCGACGACAATCTCATCTATTTCTCCTATTCGCGCGGTTATAAATCGGGCGGCATCAATCCGCCGCTGTCACCGATCTTCGCGGTACCGACCACTTTCGGCCCCGAGACGGTCGACTCTTTCGAGATCGGATCGAAGAACAGCTTCCTCGACGGGACGCTGCGCCTCAACCTCACCGGCTTCTTCTACAAGTACAAGAATCTGCAGCTCAGCCGTATCGTCGCCCGCACCTCGGTCAACGACAATGTCAGTGCCGAAATCTACGGGCTTGAGGCGGAAGCCGTGATCAGCCCGGTCCGCAGCCTGCTCGTCAATCTCGGCGCCAGCTATCTCCACACCAAGGTGTCCGACGACAAATTCCTCGCCGATCCGCGAAATCCGTCGGGCGGGCGTTCCGACGCGGTGATCATCAAGGATCTGCAGAATGCGTCGAACTGCGCGGTCGTTCCGAACACCGCCGGAAACGTGGTCGGCGTGAACACCTATGTCGCCGCGGTCAATTCGGGCATCGGCCTGCGCGCCCCGACGCCCGTCCCGGGAACCGGCACGACCGGTGCCTATTCGATCTGCAGCGTGCTCGCATCGACCGCCGCCAATCCGCCCGCCGCACTCCGTGCGCTGTTCGGCGTGCCGACGGGCGCCCTGCCCTTCACCGTTCTGGGCAGCGGCGTCGAGGTCAACCTGAAAGGCAACCAGCTGCCCCAGGCGCCAACCTACAAATTCTCCGCCGGCATCCAGTATACCGCACGCTTCAACAACGGCATGTCGCTCGTCCCGCGCGCGGACCTCACCTATACCGGTGAATCCTATGCCAGCATCTTCGGCGGCGATATCAACCGGATGAAGGGCTATGCGATCATCAATGCCCAGATCCAGCTCAACGGGGTCGACGATCGCTGGTTCGTGCGTGGTTTCGTCGCGAATCTGACCAACAACAGCGCGATCACCGGCCAATATGTGACCGATCAGTCATCGGGTCTGTTCACGAACATCTTCACGCTGGAACCGCGGCGCTACGGCATCGCCGCCGGCTTCAAATTCTGATCTGCAATCGCGAAAATACAGCCCCTGGTCCACGCGGCCGGGGGCTTTTTTTCTCATGCGCATGGGCCGGAACGGACTGCAATGCGCCCGAGAATGATCAGTCCGGGCCCTGCAGCTTGCGAAGCTCCGCGCTCGTCTCGCGAACAACGCGTTCGGTATCCACGCGCTCCGCGCGCTCGGCGAGCGTTTCCCATACGCTGACCGACAACAGGCATTTGTCGCGGACATTGTCCAATGTCGCGTCTTGCGCGGCGCGCCTCGCATCGTCGGCGCGCGCCGTGTAGAATTTCGCGGTTGTCATCGATCCCGCCAGCCTATGCAGGAAGGATGTCGAGTGCGCCCGCTTCGGCGCGAACGGCGTCGATGCGGCGGGCATAAGCGCGGGCAAGCGCGCTGTGGGAAACGCGGCTGGACGAACAACTCGCCGCATCGGCACGCATCAGGGAGACCTGAAGGCGCATGTAAAGATAGTTGAGGTCCTGCATGGACGGCGCTCCACTGCTGGCAAGCGGGAGCGCGTTGGTCTCTCTGCCACACGAACGCTTGCGGGCGATCTTCGCGCGATGCCGGCAATGTACCATGCCCGACCGGACATGTCGCCTTCCATCTCCCGCACCCAGAGCCGCCGTCACGCGAGACGATATGCACATATGGATCAGGACGTGGCCGTCGGCCGGCTCCGCCAATGGCATATGACGCACAAAAATAGGGGAGATTGCGATGGGGGCCGGCGTTGTTCGGACACCGGCCCCTGGGAGCAACGCTGCCTCATAACCGGTAGACGATGAACCTTGGCTGTCCGCGCAGCATGCCGAAACACGGATCCCGGCGCTTCGCCGATCGGATGCCCTAGAGCAGATGATCCAACAGAAGCGGATCATCTGCTCTAGATATTTGTTTTAACACAATTTTCGATTCGCTCGATGATTCCATCGAACTACAAATCGCTCTATATCTCCATGTCCTTCTCGGTGATGCGGATCGAGCCGTCAGGCTCGACATCGCCGAGTTCGACTTTCATCGCGGCCGTCCAATCGATGAGATCGCGATGCTCCGCAATCAGGCCGGCCTGGTCCTGCGGCCCCTTGCCGCCGCGCCAAAGCGCATAAAGCGCCTCTGCCGTCACGATCACCCGCAACGTACCAAATGCGCTTTCCACGTCCAGATTCTGGTCCGCGAATTCCATCGCCATCTCCAACCGCCTCAAATACGCGAGGTGCTCGGCCCCCTTTGACCAGCCGATTCCGCTTCGACTGAGATTTCACCGTGTTCAACTCCCCGAACGACACTCCGCCCCTGGGCTGCGATGGATGCATGCAAGTTCATGCAGCCCTGACGACGCGAACAGTTCCAACCCGTAAAATTCGTAGGGCTTTAACCATATCGGGCCGGTGATCGCCGAGTATCGGATGTGACGACCATCAATATGCGCCGATGGGTTTTGCCCGCCTGCATCGTCATATCCGCTTTGCATGAGGCTCAGGGACTTGTTCTGCTTTCGCAGCCATTCACCTATTTCTTTAGGAATGGTGCGCCCGACGGACGTCTAATATTCCCTTTAGAGCAGCCATTTAGTTTGGCTAACGCGGCCGATTTCCTCACGGAAATGTGCGGGCGTCCAAGCTTTCATGGCTACCCGAAAAAGGCCCCGACCGGCTGGCACCGATCGAGGCCCACCACACGAGCATGGAGCGCTCAGCATGGGTAATCGTCTATATCAATTCCGCCCGTTCGATCCAAGCGGCCAAGAGCTGGCGTCGATCTTCAAATATGCGCCATCGGATGCCGCGGCCATCAGTCAGGCTGGCACGATCGCCAAGCGCAATGACGGTCCTGTCGATATCGCTCAGGGTGAAGATGGCGCTTGGGAGGATCGATACCTCACAACGGTCTGCCCGAGCGAGCATCACGCCAAGGGCTTTCGGGCGGAGCGGCTGACATGATCGCGCCGAACGAGCCGGTGGACCCGGACGTCATTCGTCGCTTGGAAAGCGTCTGCCGCACGCTCGAAAGCAGCAACGCGACCGGCATCCCTGTCGGCTTCCATCAGTTGGCGCACGATATCCGTGTCGTCCTCGCGGCAGCCTCCCCCACCCCGGAGTCTCATCATGGTTGACCAGACAATACCCGGAATCCGTGTTGATGGGCATACGCCGGGGCCTTGGAAGATTGTGCGCCACACCTCTGGTCCGGATCAGGCCCTGTCTCCATCTGACGATTGGTCGATTGTGGGACCGAATGCCGAATCCATTGTCTTCGAAGGAGCGGGCCGGAAGGTCGCGAGGGAAACGGAGGCCAACGCCCGCCTGATCGCCGCCGCTCCCGAGCTTCTGGAGGCGCTGAGGCCGTTCCTCGCTGCATATTTGGCCTACGTCAACGTGATGCAGAATTTTGTGACCAGTGGTGAAACATCTGCTGAACGCAGGTTCTCAGACGGGGAGAGGCAGGCTTCCGCTGAGGAAGCCGCCCACGAGGCGCTTGCCGCGATCTCTTTCGAGCAGCTTGCCGCCGTTGAACGCGCAATCGCCAAGGCTGTTCCTCCCACCTTGGAGGGGTGTCATGACTGAGGATGGGCGTCTCCCCTCCGGGGCCGGGCTCTCGCCCTGCGGGTCGAGCCCTTCGGTCTCGCCGGTTCCCGCTTCGATCCCTGACGTAGGAGAATTATAATGAGTAAAATCGGCAATCATCGTATCGAAATTCAGGAAACGGATGACTATCGCTTCGGCTGGGAAAGCGCCGATCGGGGCGAGCCCATGCCCAGCGCTGATGGATGGCCGAATGGGTCTCGGCGGCTAGAAGCGCAGCGCGTTGGCTGGCAGGATTTCCACCAGCAGGTCTGTGCACCGTGATCTGCCCACATTGCGAAGGATCCGGAAAGATTACCGCCGAACAACTTGGCTTCGGAGGTATGCTTATCGTCGCTCGGAAAGCGAAAAATCTGCGCCAAGATGAACTGGCTTTGGCGGTCGGGATTAGCCGTTCGCAAATAGCCAACATCGAGGCCGGGCGGTCAGCAGTGCCGATAGAATCGGTTCGCAAATATGCGAACGCGCTGGGGGTTGATCCGTTGGAGCTTTTGCCATGAAGCTTCTTCTCTGCGCGCAAGCGATCGAAGCCCGAAGGGCCGAGACGAGCATCGGCTCGGTTCACGAGAGCGCGGTGGCGGAGCCATGCGCCCCCAATGACGGGTCGGTGCAATCATGACCGCTCAGCATAGTGCGGGAGAGGGGTCGGGCGAACCGCAACTGTTCGATAGCAGCACTGATCCCGATCGCCTCAGGGTCAGCCCTTCGCTCACCAGTGCGATGGAGATGTCTGCCGAGCGGATGGAACGCGTCATTCGCGAGATCCAGCCGACGCACATCATCGCAACCGTTTCAGGCGGTCGCGACAGCGCTGCGGAAGTCGAACTGGCCCGCGACATGGGCATCAAGATCGACATGATCCTGCACTGCCGAACCGGGACTGGTATACGCGAAACCACGGAACATGTCGTCGGCTATTACGGCAATCTCGGGCCGGATTTCGTCATGGCGGACGCTGGCGACGCCTATGAAGAATATGTGATGCGCAAGGGCTTCTTCGGGGTTGGCCGGGACGCGCACAACTATTCCTATAGGGTTCTCAAGGCGACCCCGATGCGCAAGGCCATCTCGCGCACCATCCGCCAGGGCAAGCGCGGCGTGCATCCTGCTGCTCAACGGTGCCCGCGCATCCGAGAGCGACAATCGTGCGAAGAACCTGAAAGAGACGCGCCGCGATCCTGCCAGCCCCGGCAATATATGGGTAAACATCATCCACGATTGGAGCGCTGCCGATCGAGATCAATATCTCTGCATGCGGGGCGTGCCGATCAATCCGGTTGCGATCCAGCTTTGTCGCTCCGGCGAATGCATGTGTGGCACGATGCAGAACCAGCAGATGCGCGGTGAGGCGGCGGCGATCTATCCGGAATGGGGAGCGCAACTGGACGACCTTGAGAGGCGCGCCAGAGCAAAGTTCGGCTGGGGATGGGGTGAGACAATGCCCAAGCCCTCCGATCCCCGGCAGATCGATCTGTTTCAGCCAGCCTGCGCGGGGTGCGCCAGCGATGAGATGAGCACAGCTGACCGGCTGAGCCTTGGAGGTATTGTATGATCCGCAAAGAATGCCCGAGCTATCCGCTGACCATCTTCATGGCCGGCAGCCTGCAAACCGCGCACGAAGTCTGCATGGATTTTTGCGAGGAAGTTGGGTTCTGCGTCACGCTGAATGGAACCGGATACATCTATCGTGGCGTCCGCAACGCGATGGCCGATCAAGGCGTCGTCGTCGGCCTGATCAACTATCCGCGGTTCCCCATGACGCCCGAACAGCTTTGGGAGCGAGCTGAGGCTTTAGCTGCTCGTCTGTGCAGCAAGATGGAGCAGGACAGCTACACGATCCAGGCGCCCGACAAGACGGTTTTCATCAGCCATCGGGAGCCGTCCGCATGACCGACGCAGAGAAGATCGCTGCCGGGCTCACGTCGCACATGTTGCGGGTTTTGTCCGATCCACGGTTCAACCCGAAAGGTTGGGAGCCCCGTGATCCGTTCACGCCGACATTGAAGGCGATGGTCGAGCTTGGCCTGTTTCGGCGAGCTGATGGGAGATGCGGCTTCGAAGCGTTCAAGGACGCCTTCGTGATCCCGACCGATCTTTGCCTCGCTGTTCGCGCCATCATTCAGGGAGAGACGGAATGATGGAAGTGGAACGCTATGCCCTTGGCCTGATGGTCGAGGAAATGGGCGAAAACCTCAAGCTCATCGGCAAGGCTCTCCGGTTCGGATTGGATGCACCGGGGCCGAACGACGAGGAATATCGTGGTCGGACGGCTCGCCAGATGATCCCCGCAGAGATCGGCGATTTGCATGCCGCTGTTCGCTATGCAGCGATGGCCGGCATCTTCTCCATGCTCGATGCGAACCCGCACGAAGATGCCAAGCTCGCCAAGCTTCTCAACCCGCACTCGACCGATGCGAACGGCAATCGGCTGGCTCCCGCTACCCCCGGAGATCCCCAATGAACACCCCCACGCAGTCAGATCCTGTGATGGAGATGGCGAGGAAGATAGCAGCAGCGCTTTTCGATATCTCAGCAGAGGAAGCCGATCACTATGCGGGCGTAGAAATGAACCGCGCGTACGCTCAGCGTATCCGTGACGGGCTGGATGATGGGTGCCCTGCCGTCCAATCCGCCCTCGCCGCGATCCGAGCGACCACGGAAGCGGCGGCCGTGTTGGCAGGAAAGTCCGACCGTTATTACCGGCAGCCTACAGAGTGGGACTACGGCGCATCTGACGCTTGCGTTCGGATCGGGCGGGCCCTCCGCGCAAACCATCACCTGAAAGGATCGGATGATGTCTGATATCTCCACTGCGCCGATCGATATGATCCTGCACTGCCCGCGCTGTCACGCGCAGCATATCGATGAGCCGGAAGATGGTTTTCACGAAGGCGCGGATGCTCAGGCCGGCGCGTGGTCCGAAGGCTGGAGCAACCCGCCCCACCGCTCCCACCTATGCCACGAATGCGGCTGCATCTGGCGGCCAGCCGACGTGCCGACCAATGGTGTCGCTGCGATCCAGACGAAGGGCAAAGCTGATACCGCGCTCACCCCAGCCACAGCGCCGGATAGAGAGGCGATAGCGTGGCTGATCGAGTGGCCTCAGAAAGGAAGCTGGAACGCGCGTTGGTGGGTTGGCGGCTACCAATGGGAGCCTGTTACCGATCGTGCGGTGCGCTTCTCCAGAAAGGAAGATGCCGAGCGCGTCATCCGCACGGTGATCAGCGGCGATCCCAAACAGCCTGACGTTGTCTTCGACGACATCATTGCCACCGATCACGAATGGGTGAAGCCATGAGTAAGCAGCAAACCCCCAATCCTTACTTTCCTGGTAGTCCGCAATACGCTGCATGGGCAGCGGGATATACTGCCGCCCTTCGTGACGCTGCCGGGATCAATGCGACCCCTGAGCCGAAGCGCTCGTCTTTCGGAGGGTTGAGCCGATGAAAGCAGACGCAATCCTCAAGCTGATCAAGGGAGAGGGGTGATGGGAAGAATGGCTCGGCTTAATGCGGCAGCCCAGATGGAGCGCGACGGTATTCGCTCGCTCACCCGCCAGCAAAAATCCCGGACCCTGTGCGGTCATGTGGAGAACCCCGGCGATCCGATTGTGATCCGCTGCCACAAGCGCGCTGGTTACTCAGTGCGCGGGGCCAATCGGTGTTTCGCCCATGCGATCGCAATGCGTTCTGGAGACCCCCAATGACAGCAACTGTACTGCAATGTGATCGGGAGGCGCTGAAGCCGTGCCCGTTTTGCGGGGGCGAGGCCAAGCGCATGACCATCGGCGACGATGAGCCGAATAACGCTGGGGGAGACGTGATCGTCTGCACTCGCTGCCAAGCCTCCAGTCACGTCGAGTTCGGGCGCAAGGAAAACTTGGTCAGTCGCTGGAACACCCGCCACGACAGCACGCGCGATCTGGTGGAGGCGCTGGAGAATTGCCGGCAGCTATTCCAGCAGATCCTTGATCAGGACGGCCGGGAAATCAACCCGAGCAACTACAGCCATGACGACGTCTGTCACCTGAACAACGGCTGGGTCGAGTGCTTCCAGATCGCTGAGGAAGGAATCGCCACCCTCCAAGGAACCGATCGATGACCATGCTGGATAAATGCGCGAGGGCTGTTCACAAGGAAACGTGCAGCCATTGCGATGGGCCAGTCGATCAGGACTATGCCATCGCCCGCGCCGTTCTCGAAGCCCTCCGAGATCCGCCAGAGGAAATGTGGGGCGGTTTGCCCCGAGCGATCATGATGTGGCTCGACATGGGCGACAAGACGCCTCGAGCGCTGTTCAAGCATCTCGAACGCAGCGGCCATGAAATCCCGCAATGGCTCCGCGACGAGCCCGAGATGAAATCACTCGACCACGTGCCGAGCAAGGGTACGCGTGTCGTCATCCTGTTCCGCGCCATGATCGACGAAGCCCTAAAGGAACGCACATGAGCGATCCCAACGAACTCCTGCGCGCGCAGCTAGTCGCTCTCCGGTTCGGCCTGCCGATCCCGCGCAAGCTCGACAAGCGGCCAGATGGCAGCGGGATCGACGATGGCCCGTATCTCAATGGCTGTGCGCCCCGGAAACCCCAGCCGATCAAGTCAGATGCAGAGCAGGCAGAAATCAAGGCGAGGGCTTGGGCAACGCGTCGGGCGAAGTATGGAAAGGCAGGCCATCAATGACCGAGGATAGGATCGCCAGAGCGCGGGAGGTTGTTCGCTTTCTGAAAGGCGAAGGCCATATCGACGGATACTGGTTCGGAGATTACCCGCCAGAGGGCGAACGTGGCAACTTCTGGTGGCGCAAGCATCTTTCCGACATCACCGCCGCTCTCCCCACCGGGGATGCTGTCGAACAATCCGCAGAGATCACCCGCCTACGGGGTGAGGTGGAGAGGTTGAGGGAGGCGCTGGAGCCGTTTGCCAAGCAGAAGACGTGCGACGAGCTATTGCGCGACAACTCGCCTTCTGAATGGTTGGCAGCCACCGCGGAACGCCGTATCGAACTGATGGGCGAACGAAAGCGCGAACACGACGCCAACATTCTCCACGCACGATCCACACTAGATAAAGCGGGGCGCGCGTGATGCGGGGTGATCTGTACCGGCTCCCGCTTCCAGATGCCCCACAGCGAAACCGGCAAGAGTGCCGCAATCGACCCGCAAAGTGCATCGCCTCCACACCACTTCGCCGTTCTAGAATGGCTCGGCAGGTGCCGCCGTTCGTGATGCGGGCCGATTGCTCGGCTAGGAGAGCTGGCGAGGCCTCCCGAACGGTTCCCTTGCGGTTGCGCCACCTTGGTCCAGAGCCACATCGGTGATTGCGATTGCTCGCACAGTGCCTTCGACAAAGCCAAGTGATCTGCACTTCAATCAGTGCCGCCGCATCACCCTATTTACATGCCAGAATCCACCGAATCCGTCAATCAATGACTAGGATGTTCTGGGGGATTGTGAGAGGATATCGATATGAAATACGTCCTGATCTACACCATCGTATTCTCGGCGCTCGCCACATATGGCCTCGCTTCAGACAGGCCCGCCGCCATGTCGGACGCCTTGCTGTTCATGTTTTGCCACTGGTCCGGATGCATGGTTGCAAGCTCGATCTGGCTGCTCAAGGTCGCGAGAGAAACCGGCGATCGTAGTGCACAGCTCCTCCAGCACATGCGGGGATTGTGAGAGGATCGGGGGATGGAGATGTATCAAGTCGATGAAGGTCGCATCTGGCGCGTGGAGAATGACTTCGTCATCGCTGACAAAGGCGGCATGTGGTTGCCTGGGATTTATGCCGACAAGGATACTGCGCAGCGCGCCTTCGCATTGACGGACGAGGAACTCCACGAATTGAATCAGCGCATCTGCCATGTGAACGGTGAGGATCGGCCGATTACGATGAATGATCTGCAAAGCGCGAAGGCCGCCTAACCCCTTCCCGAATCGCCCCCGGCATGATCTGCTCGCCGGGTGCCCAAACGCGGAACCCTCGGATACTACGCTGCCCATGCCGAACTGCTGCGGCTCACCTGCTGGAATTGCGGCCGCGTCGTTGACCTGACACCCGATCTCATCGCGGAGAAGGCCAATCGCGGCCTCGACGAAACGCTCTTTGACTTCCAAATGCGGTGCAAATGCACGGTCTGCGGCAAGGGATGTCCCAAGGCCCGAGCCCATTGGAAGAATGTTCGGATTGGGCCTTATGGGAGGTATGAGGACGAATGATGCTCGCTGCTGTCCTGCTTGCCGGATGCGTCGCTACAGACGGGGATAGCTTGCGATGTGGATCGGAGCGCGTTCGCCTCCTTGGCATCGACGCACCTGAGATGGGGAGATGCAATCCAGGCAGACAATGCGCGCCGGGCGACCCCATTGCCTCCCGCGACAATCTCCGCCGGCTGCTCGCGCAAGGCCCCGTGCGCATCGATCGCGTCACCAAGGACCGCTACGGTCGAACCGTTGCTGTCGTCTATGCTGGTGGGCTGGATTTGTCCTGTGCGCAGCTACGGGGCGGCTTTGCTGCGTATCGCAGGGATTGGGATAACGGGCTCAGGGTGGGGAGGACGTGTCCCGTCAGCGGCAAGCCGCCAGCGCAGCCCGGCTGATATTGATCGACGAGATCGCTGCCTCCCGCATTACCGGGTTCTCGATCATCATCATGTTGGCGAGTGCGATATCGAACCCCGCCTCGATCGCGGCCCGGTTGGTGCATGCAGACTGACTCAGGCTGCCTGTCGTGGCGCATCCGCCAAGCATCAACAGCCCAAGAATGAGTGCGTATTTCATGGCTTTGCTCCTTATGACTGCGTGCTCTGGTTGACGGTGTCGGCGCGCTCGACGTTCGCCGTTGGATGCTTCGGACGGAACGTGCCCAGCACACCGACAAGGCCGGTGGTGATGCCTCCGAAGCCCAATGCCTCTGCGTAGCGCTGCGTCCATGCCAGCACCGCTGCGATCGTCGCCAGATAGCATATGGCAAGCAGGATCGCGGTGAAGGCGATCAGCACGTGTTTCTCGTTCATGGATATGCCTTCCAAGGCAATTGCCAGTGCGGACCATCTTTGAATGTTCTCCAGTCACCGCCCCATTCGATGGGAACGCCGACATCAGCGGCTGCCTGCTTCACGATCTTCGCGAGCCGGTGGTAGAGCGGCCAATCCCACGACACCTTGCCGTCGATCAGCGGCGCCAGGTCCATGGCGTGGCTCTTGCCGTTGACGCCGGGCAGGTGCCGCGAATTCATCGTCTTGGTGGCGCCCTGCGCGAACAGCTGCTTCTGGCGCTCATGGGTGCGAAGCACTTCCAGTACGGTGAAATCGAGATCCGATATCGCCGCCGCCCGAACCGCAACTTTCCTGAGATCAGGATGCGCGCCGTCGAGCCGCTCAAGCGAGCGGGTGCCGAGTGTGATTGTCATGGATTGCTCCTACCGCTGGCGCGCAGCCTCATAGGCCCGCCACATAGGCGCGACCTGCGTTTCAAGGACCGAGACGCGCTTGTCGATATTCTGGTTGAATGTGGAATAAGCGGCATATGCCGTCATCCCCATCGTAACGATGGTCAGGATGATCGGAGGGGTGAACCACTCATTCTTATTCGGCCTTCGTGGACCGTTCACTAGTCCACGCCCGCCACGCGCGACGACTTAGATACGCGATGACCGGGGCGATGCAGATGATGACCAATGCGTCGAGCAACACCGCCCATCCCCCATAGCACCATCATGCAGATCTGAGCGATCGCAAGCCCGTCAAGGATATACAGATAGTCGAGAACCGCCAGCGGGTTGCGCGCCGTGAAATATCCGAAATGGACCAAGATCATGGCGATATAGAGCCAGCCGATTATCGCCTGCATGCGTCCTGCCGGGTTGGACAGGACAATGCCCGCCGCGATCGCATCGGTCAGCATGAACCACACCCAGGGATCATAGACCCCCGTGATCGTCACATAGGCCGTGTTCGCCAACCAGTTGGCCAAGATGACGAGCGATGTTCGAAGCATCGGTTCGTTCCTTCGCAGCGACCCCACCACTGCTAGAACGATCAAGATGCCGATATAGCCCCCGACCGGCATCATTTTGGGCGAGGCTTGCTGTTGGGCCGGACGGGACGTGGTTTCGGCTTCGGCTTGGGGGTCATACCAGACATTGGCTGTGTCCTTCTGCTGTGGTAATTCCGGCGGATGAGATCTTGGCTCTCGGTATTATTTGCGCTGGCCACTCTGCCGTCGGCGGGATGCGATCAGATTAGCTCTGATGATCGAGAAGCGCGTCTTGACCGGGTTTCAGCCGTTGTCGACCAACATGCGGTGGTCATTAATAGGCATCGTCAGGAACTAGACGAACTGCGGCAGGAGAACAAAGAGCTTCGCGAAAGAGTGGCAGTGCTAGAGAGCCGGCATAGGTGAAAAACTGGCACGCGATCACACTGATCGTGCTCATCGTCTGGCTCAGCCCGAATCGGAAATGGCGACTTGGCTTAATAGGGGCGCTGATTTTTGCGCTTTTCTTCCTCATCGAGGGGTGAGGCAGCGCTACGGACAACCTGTCCGGCATTATCATTCGCAAAGTTGAGCAGACCCTGCTGCAACGCCTGAATTTCGCTCTGGATGGCCGGATTGCGTGCGGCGATCGTGGACAGTCGCTGTGCATGATTGGCGATCTGGGCTGGCGTTCTCAGTCGAGCACCAGCCGCAAGCCAGCGGGACATGTCATGGTTCATCAGGGCGCGTGCCGACAGGTTTTTGATGCCGGCGCCCGCTGCTGTCGCTGCCGCGCCAATGGCAGCACCAGTCAAGCCGCCCGGAACGCCGCCAGCGATAACGCCAACGCCAGCGCCGCCGCCAGGCGCGAGCAGACCACGATAGAAATTCGCCCAATTCTGCACGACGCCGGAGCGCGATCGGTTCAGCGCCTGCTCGGTATTGCGGAAATTCTCGGCAACCAGACGTAGGTTGTTGATCGACCTTGCACCGTCCGCTCCGAAGATCACACGCCGGGCGCCGGGCGAAAGTGCCCTGACGCTCGACACGAACAGGGCTGGCGAGAACTCTTCCTCGGCAGAACGTCGACCAAGGCTGGCTGCGACAGTCGATGCGTAATCAGCCTGCTCTTCGGGCGAGAGCTTATCCACCATGCGCCGCAAGCGCGCGCTGTCACCACCGGGCGCAGCCATCGCCTTGATGCGGTTGAACACCTGCTCACCGCCCAAGCGATCGTCATTGTTGCCGATTACGCGGCTGACAACCTGCTTGATCTCGTCGCTTCTCTGCCTCCAGAATTGATCGGCGCGATCGTAGAGGCGCACAGCGTTCGGAGCGCTTTGGCCAAGGTCGCGGGCGATGTCATTCCGCGCTGCATCGAGCACCATGCCCACGCGGCGGTCTGCATCGGTCGCGGTCAGGTTCCGGCTGCTGATCTGCCCGCGCATGCTGGTGCGAAGGTCACGGATTGATCCCACGTCCTTTGGCCGGATCTGGCCGTTGGCATCGACGAAATCCGAGCGCAGCGCCTGAAGATAGTCGATCAAGGGGGCGTTGGCATTGGCATTGCCGGACAGCTCGGCGATCTGCTGGTCGAGGGTCTGAACCGCCTCCTGTCCCCTGACCGGATTACGCCCCGCTGCCGCAGCAGCACGATCGTACAGCCGCCCGCCCAAGTCGCGCGATCGGTCAATGAAGCGCTGCCCGGCGCTCTGAAAGGCCTGACCAAGCACTCCGCGCTCTTGAACCGTGCCCGCTCCGCCAAGCGCACCAGCGCGGGCTTCTAGGTCATCGGCAGTGTTCTGAAGCGAACGACGAACCGGACCGCCGCCACCAACGGTGCTTTCAAGAAAGCCCATCGCCCCGCGCCGCGACTCATCTGCAATCGGACGACTGATGCGCACGCCCTCCGCCTGCGCCGCATTCGCGATGGCGCGCTGTTCAGGCGTCACAAGATCAGCCGGCGCACGATTTCCGCCGAACAATGCGCCACCAGCAGCACCAAGGCCGCCGCCCAAGAGTGAGCCGCCCAGCGCACCTGCTGCCCGCCCCTGTGCGCCCTCGCCATAGCCGAAGCCTGTCAAGCCGCCCGTGGCAGCGCCGATGCGCGCGCCTCGTAGCGCCTGCACACCACGTGGCAATTGCGCCGCGGCACTTCCTGCCCCGAACGGGGTCAGAAGCGCGCCGCCAATCTCAGCGGCAGTTCCGAGGACTCCGTATTTCTTTCGCAGCTCGTCGAGGCGCTTGTTCTCCAGATCGCGACCGGCATTGTAGCCCTGCGGAAAAGTTCCGCCGGAAAGCACGCTCGCAATGCCGCTGCCAACTCCCGACGCTTCGTCTCCCAGTCCAAACGCCGCGCCCTGCCCCATCAGGCTGTTGGCGCCGCCCCATGGCGATTGGGTGAGCATGATGTTCTTCGCGTCGATCGCCTGGCGCTCCAACTGCTGGCGCTGGTCCTGCGCGGCTTTCATGCGCTCATAGTCGGGGTGACCAGGACGAACCTCCTCGCTGACGTCAACGGACAGGCCTTCATTTGGTGAAGGATCGAAGGGCGTCCCACCCTGCAAGAGCGTCTTGTACTCGTCCTTTACCGGGACGACATTTCCCTGTGCGTCGAGCGTCTTGACGGGCCGGCGAAGGAACTTTTCCTCATCCTTCTGAAATGGAATGCCAGCGTGTTCACCGATGACCAGCATCGGGTCGAGGCCGAACGCCTCCGCCTGCTTCCGGTACTGATCGCGAGTGCCAACATATGCTTGATTGTAGCTGGCAACGCGGTTCTTCATGGCATTCTTGAGACGCTCACGCGCGTCCGGCGAAAACTGCCCACCCTCGTCCATGCCGAATTCTTTTTTGATCCGAGCCGCCAGCGCTTCGATTGTCGGGCTCGAATTCCCAACGCTGGCAGCCTCGCCCTCACGGACAACCGAATCTGGGTCCATGATTTTCGCAAAGCTGTAGACCAAGCTCAGGTCACCCTCAGCATTGGCGGGCGCACGAAGTCCGCTGGCATAGGAGGCCAACGAACCTCGATAGCTTTTGACGGCCGGATCAGCATTGTAGGTCTTGGAGAGGCCAGTGGTCTGGTCGTAGCTGGCGCTCAGAGGAGCGCGCGCGTCACGGATGGCGTCTCGCTTCGCTGCCTCGATAGCCAGCGCCGTCGTATCCCTACGTAGCCGCAGTTCCTCGTCTTGGCGTGCGCTCTCGCGCTGTCGGCGCTGTTCATCGCTTTCCTTGTATGGGTCAGCGAACACGCGACCTTGGCGCTGCGGGGGCTGCCCGACAACCGGAGCGCTATCCCACCAATTTTGAGCCATTATGGTTTCCTCCGGCGCGATCCGTCTGGGGCGATGAACTCTGTCCCGCTGGGCAGGCGGTTATATTCGTCTTGGCTGCTGATCCGGGGAGGGCTGCCGCCGAGATTCGGATTGAGCGGCGATCCAGATGGGACGTTATTGCCGCCCTGCATCCTTTCGAACTCCTGCCACGCCCCCGCTTGAAGATCAGGTCGCAAGGACTGCACGAACCGCCCCCATTCTTCCCTCGTTGGTGGCGGGGGCTGTTGGGGCGTAGGTGCCGGCTGCGGCGAAGCTCCACCGCCACCGAACATCGTCGGCAACTGCGAGCGCGGCCCAACGAATGTTCCTTGCGGCAAAGGCACAACGATTTCTGGATCGACAGTGCTCTGGATCTTCTGGTTCAGCAGTGCCCGACCCTGGGGGCTTGCCGGGTCGATCCCTGCCGCAATCAATTCCTTCTGGAATGCCGTCTGCGCAGGATTTGTGCGCTCATAGTCTTCCTTGGCGCGCCAATCGTCCAGCGCATCCGTGCGGCGGCGCTGGTAGATTTTTTCCGCCCGCTCATCTTCCTGCCGCTGGTTCAGCCGGCTCATCAGCATAGGTGCAACAATCGCCTGACCGCCGCTGTTCTGCGCGAGGCCGTCGCCGATCGCTCCAAGGGCGAGACCCAGCGCGTCACGCCCCGTGAACTTGCCGCCGTTGAAGATGCCTTGCGGCTGCGCGATCGGTTCAGACTCTGGCCCCGACCCCGGCGCGAACAGAGGCTTCTTTTTCCCGAACATGCCGAACAGTGCCATTATACTGCCTCCAGCTTGGAGTAATCGACGGTCTGGATACCGTTGATGATCGGACCCAGCGCCCACGGACGAAGGCGCTCAATCTCATCAACCATCACGCCGTGACGGACGGGTTCTTCTGCCGCATCCCAGATGTAATTGTAACGATAGAGCCCGAGGCCATCATGCTCTGCACCCAACTTCACGATATCGCGCTTCACCCGGCGCTCTGATGCCATGATCGCGGCACTTCCAAGTTGTGCTGCGGCACCAAGGACGTTTCCAAGCAGGCCGCCGCTGGTCTTCGACGTGCCTGTCATGTTCGAAGTGCCGTTCACAGTCTGGCCGGTATAGATCGACTGGAGCCCCGGATTGAGCAGCTGCCCCTGCGTTTGCAGGAAGGACGGCAGCGCGTTCTGCTGCTGGTTCTGGATCTGCCACAGCGAGTTTCCGGCCGCCAACTGGCTGTTGATGTCCCCCTGCGCCAGGTTGCCCGCGGCATTTGCATTTTGGCCCATGAGCCCCGCCGCCTGAAGCTGGTTGGCCAGCGCCTGCTGCTGCGCCTGGACATTGAATTGGCTGTTGTTCTGGGCGAGCGAGGCGTTCGACTGCGCGAGATCGGCCTGTGTGGCGTAGCCCTGGCTGTTCAGCGAGTTCTGCGCCTGAGCCTGTGCCGCTGCTGCTGCCGCACTCTGCCCCGCGTTGAACTGGCTATTGTTCTGGAGCTGCCCCGCATTGAACTGGCCCGACTGCTGCGCGAGCTGCGCGTTTGCAAGGGCCGTGTCGTTCGACTGCCCCGTGTTGAACATGCTGGTCTGCGTGCCGAGTTGGGCATTCTGGAGCGCCGCCGTGTTCTGGCCGGCGGCGTTGAACTGGGCGGCCTGGGCGGCAAGCTGCGCCTGCTGCTGCGCCTGGGCGTTCGTTTGCCCGGTGTTGAACTGCGAGTTCTGTGCGAGCAGGCCGGAATTGAACTGGCCCGCCGATGCCGCAAGCTGCGCCTGGGCGAGCGCGTTATCGTTCTGCGCGCCAGCATTGAACAGGCCGGTCTGCTGCTGCATCTGGGCCTGTGCAAGCGCCTGAGCATTCGCTTGCTGAGCGTTCGCCATCGCAACCTGCGTCGCGTTGTTCGCCGATGCGATCCCCGCCTGCGTCTGAAGCTGCGCACCCACCTGCTGCTGCTGGTTGGTCTGGCCCGTATTATACTGGCTCGTCTGCGTGCCGAGCTGCGAGTTTTGGAGATTGGCCTCCTGCTGGAACCCGGCATTCGCCAGCCCATACTGGTTGTTCGCCTGCTGGTTGGCGAGAGCCGTCTGTTGCGCAAGCTGGGCGTTGGCCAGTGCCGTGGCATTGGTCTGACCAGCATTATACTGATTGTTCTGGGTGCCGAGCTGCGCATTTTGCAGGTTCGCTTGCTGCTCCAGCCCCGCATTGAATTGCGTGTTCTGCTGAAGCTGCTGAGCATTTTGGGATGCCGCTGCGTTGTTCGCGGCGAACTGCGCCTGCTGGTTGGCGTTCTGGCTGGCAGCGCCGAACTGCGCCGCATTGGCTTGCAGATTGGCCTGCGCCTGCGCCTGGGCATTCGTCTGCCCGGTGTTGAACATGGAAGCCTGATTGCTGGCCTGGGCCTGAGCCGCAGCCGCCTGCGTCGACGCGTCGGCATTGAACAGGCTCGTCTGCTGGTTGAACCCGGCCTGTGTCGCTGCCTGCTGGTTCGCAGCCGCAGCGTTCTGGAGGTTCGCCTGTTGGGTGTTCCCGGTATTGAACAGCCCGGTCTGCTGGCGGCGTGCCGCATCCGCTTCGGAGAGGGCCGCCGCCTGACCAAATGCGTCGCTGCGAAGCCCCGCTTCGGTCTGCGCGCGCGTACGAGCGAGATCCGATTCCGTCTGTGCTTCCCGGATACCGAGACGCGATCCACCGAAGGCGCGCGCATTGGCCGCATTTGCTGCCTGCTGAGCGCGGACCCGGCCTGCATTGTCATCATATCCCGCGAGTGTCGTATCGACGAGCGCCTGGGTCGCCGGGTTCTGATAGCTGGAGAAATTTTCGAGCAGCGATGCAGCGGGGCCTGCCTGTGCGGCCTGAGCCTGTGTCAGGGGCGCGATCTGGGCGGCCTGGGCGGCCAGAGTGGGATTATACCCCTGAGCCTGAGCCTGAGCCGCCGCAGCGAGTTCCGGGGCGCTGTATGTGTTCGCCTGCCCGATCTGTCCGGTCTGATAGGACGCAGCGGGGCCTGCCTGTGCCATCTGCGCCTGGATCAGCGCTGCTTGCGCCGCCGGGCCGGTCTGAGCCGCCGTCGCCTGCTGCGCCTGTCCTGCATTGGCCGCCTGAGCCTGTGTCACCGCTGCCTGAGCGGCAGGACCAAGGTTCGGTGCGCCGGCACCGGCAGCGACTGCCTGAGACGTCGCGCCAAGCGTCGGAGCCGTCGCCTGTGCAGCCTGCCCGATGTTAGGAGCCTGATAGCCGTTCGCCTGAGCCTGAGCCGCCGGCCCCATGTTCGGAGCGTTATAGCCGGTCGCGGACGCCGTCTGAGCCTGAGCTTGCTGGGCAGCGCCGACCTGAGCGCCGTTATAGGTCTGGGCGGTCGCCTGGGGCGCTTGGTAGCCCACAGCCTGCGGTGTAGCGCCGACCTGAGCCTGCGATCCCTGAGCCTGAGCTGCAGGAGTGTTCGCCGCCTGTTGGGCAAGGGCATTCGACTGACCAAGCTGCCCCGACCAGGAGCCCAGAGCCCCTGCATTGCTCGCCGCCTGCTGCTGGTATGCATTGGCGGGCGTGACGTAGCTGTTCGGGTCGGTCTGACCGAACTGGTTGACCTGATCGAAATAGCTGCTTGTCGGCTGCTGGGCGAACGCCGGAGTCGTCGGCGTGGTGGTCGCCGAACTGGTTTCCTGCTGCGTCGTTTTCGTCTTCTTGCTGCCCATTACAGACCCTTCACGATAACAGTTTGATAGGGCTCATATCCCCGCGCCTTAAGCGCTCGCCGCCACCCGTCCCGCCCTTCGACAAAGCAGTGAGTGCAGCCTATTTCCTTCGCCCACGCCTCGATTTGCGGAGCCAGAATGTCAGTGATTTCGGTTAGATCGCCCGCCGTTGCGATCGACCGGATTGCCTTTGCCCCGCCTGGATAGGTGCCAACACTCGTGACCATCGCGGATTTTGGCGCCACCCAAAGCTGGGCCATGCCATCCGCCAGAAGCTGGTCGATATATTCGATCGGGACGAAGGCCGGGTCGTTCGCCCCAGCTAATTCATCCCGGAATGGGTAGGTCACTTTTTCAGATACATACGGGCCTGATCTTCGTGCAGGCGCTGAGCAGCCTGTTCGGCCGCTTTGACTGACTTGTAGATGCCGAGATGTCGGCCAGTCTTGAAATAGTTGTTCGCGGCCTCATCATCGCTCATGATCCGGCCGTCATCACTGACAGTTGGTATGATCACTTCGCCCTGATCGGTGCCGATAGAGATTGAGCGGACAGTTGAGATCGAGCCATCAGGATTGCGAACAATCGGCCGCTTGGTGAGATCAATGTTGCCCGGCGCCACCAGCCCGTTATTGGGCTTCGCAGCGTTGATAGGCGCCCCGAAAAGCCCGACCGGGTTGCGATATCCTCCGAAAAGTCCCATCACTCCTGCCCCGTCAAAACCGCGTCAAATGAAGGCTTGCCGAGCCGCACGAAAGCCGGGCTGGACGAGCCGTAGAACTTCACCGCGGCAACCCGTCCGGACATCATGAAGTCCTTCTTGTTTCGACCCGCCTCAAGCGCGAACGAGCCTTTCGTGACCACATCGGATTGTGGATATGGGCGAAGGTAGATCTCCATCGAAACCGTACCTGCCTGATCCTCGAAATCGGGCCACATGCCCCGCAGCATCACGTAGCGCTGGGCTTCATCGAGATACTGATCGCTGGTCTGGATGAACCAGTCCAGCACCGCACCGTTCGCGGATTTCCCGTTCTCGTGGCTGTAGCCATAGCCGTCAGGGGTCACGAACAGGGGGTATGCAGTCGGGCCAGCGTCAACTGCAGCGGATCGCGCGAGTTGCCCCCGGAACCATGCGCCATCAAGCGTGGAGACTGCGATATACCGGCTGTTCTCCAGCCCATCGCGGCCATCGGGATAGAACCACCAGATTTCCCCGTACTGGCTGATCGACGTGGCCACGATCTTGTCGAACTGGCCGGCGGCGATATTGTCCTTGAAATCGTTCCGGATCGGGCACGGGACCAGCGTCGGCACACCGCCCAGGCTCCACGTCATCACCTGATAGTCGGGCGTGATCCAATAGGCCGTCTGGTTGAGGACATGAACGGCATTGGGCCCGACAAGCCCGCAATTCGACGCAATGCGATCGAAGCGATAGGTTTGGCCCGGGTCGCCGATGAACTGCCCGAGATGCACCGCGAAGTCGGTCCATACCGCGACATAAGGTCCGAACAGCCTTGCGCCGACGATGCGGCCACCACCTTCAAGGATATGCTCGAACGCATTATTGTCGCTGGCTGTCGTCCAGTCGGTATAATCCTCGATATCCGAGCCACGGATGCACAGCCCGTTGAAGTCGGTCGATACTTCCTCGTTGCAGCCGAATGCGAGCACCTGGCGCTCTGGAGTGACCAGCATGCAGACGATGTTGTCCGGAGCATTCGATACCGCCGTCGCGTCGTTCGCGGTGTCGTTCTCCCAGACATAAAGCGTGCCCATGCGCGGGCTCGCCATCAACAGCTGGCCGAAGTTTGCGAGGCTCCACGTGCGCGGGAAATAATCGTCGGTCGACGCTGCGCCATATGCGCCGCCGCCATAGTCTCCGGCGCCGAAACCGGGGCCACCCGCCCCATGCTCGGCACCTGCGGTCAGTCCGGACGGGGTGATGTCGTAAAGCGTTCCACCCTTATAAAGCTGCAACATCGAATGCGTACCGAACGCGATGTTCGTGAACCCGTCATTGTCGGTCCACGGCAGGACATTCCGACAGACGCCCGTGAGCGTTGTGTTGAGCGCATCCGCCCATCCCCCAATGACCTGAGGCTTGCCGCGCCAGAAGCGAACGTTGCTGCCATCGGCATAGGTGCCGGGTGTCGAGAATGTCGTGTCGTCGCTGACGATCCCCGGCGGGGGCAAGAGAGGGATTCTCATCGCGCGTAAAGCTTGATCGTCCCAGCATCGAAATCGCTGGTACAGGCGATACGAAGCGCGTTGATCCCTGCCGCGATCCGCCATGCATAGGGCTGGACGCTTTGTGCGGCGGACGATGTATCACTGGTCAGGTTGATAAAGTTCCCGAGCGCAACCCCGGCGGCCTTGAGATAGCCAGGGATTTCGAGTGCTCCATAAAAGGTATCCGCTGCAACCGCCGAACTGGTGGCCCAGACTGCAGTGCGAGTGCTGTCATTGTTGCCTGATGCCGAAACGGTGATCGTCTGCGTCGCGCCTCCATTGTGCGAGACCCCCGTGAACACCAGCAGCAGGTCGCTATAGGTGCTCGGAATATCGTCGAACACGACCGGAGATGAACCCGTTGGAGTAGCGGTGTCGATCTCGACGTACCCCCCGGCCAGCGCAAGCTGCTGCGTTGAGCCGGAAATCCGAGCGAACACACCCCCGGTCGTCGTCCAGACGTCGCCATTGGTCGGCGAAGTTGGTGCGGCGCCATGCGGAATGTTGAAGCCCGCTGCACCCGTGCCGGAAGCAACGGTGATCAGCGGCCCCGTGAGCGTGCCGCCGCCAAGGTTGAGCTTCAGGTCCAGCGCCGTCTGTTGCGCACTCGAAACCGGCTTGTTGGCGTCCGACGTGTTGGTGACGTTGTTGAGCGACAGGCCCGTTTTGAAGTCGCTGACAGACTGAACGCCCGTCAGGCCAGTGACACTGGTTGGCGTGTAGGTCAGTGCCCCGGTCACGTCGGCGGACAGAATCGCACCCCACGATGCCGTCGTGCCGTTCGTGGTGACGTATTTCCCGGAATTGCCAGACTGGTTCGGCAGGGCGGCGGAGAAGGCCGTTGCGTCGAGCAGCGCCTTGTTGACGAGATGGCTATCAGCCGAAGCCGTTGCGGTCGATTTGAGCTGGATCGAGCCATAGTCGCTGATCAGAGAGAGATAGACGTTCGTCCCATCGCAGAAGATCGACGCGATATTGCCGCTCTTGATCGTGGCTGTCGCGCCGCCGCCAGTCGTGAAGATGACATCACCGGACGAGGCGTTGCGAACAATATAGTTCTTCTCGACACTCGGGATCGTGACCGTCCCGCCC